>JANXPQ010000411.1 GCA_025357235.1 Betaproteobacteria bacterium | reverse complement strand
GAGCGCGACCAGTACGCGGCGATGCCATTTGATGTCCGCCAAATTGGCATCTTCCGTCCTTGCAGCCTGATCGTTCTGTGCGCCGACGCACGTATGCGTGGATAATCCAGGCAGAGGCCGCGCCGGCCACGGATGCCGGGCAGTTGCTTGCGGGAATGATTTCTCAATTTCCCGCAAGCAACTGTCCCGCGAATTCGACGGGCACGATTTTCCAATCTTCAGACGAAGGAACCAGCATGCAAAAGCGCAAGCTCGGCCGCTCAGGCCTGGAAGTTTCGACCCTCGCATTCGGCGGCAATGTCTTCGGCTGGACGGCCGATGAGGCGACCTCGTTCAAATTGCTCGACCGGTTCGTGGACGAAGGATTCAACTTCATCGACACCGCCGATATGTATTCGAAATGGGTCCCCGGCAACAAGGGCGGCGAATCGGAAACCATCATCGGCAAATGGCTGAAGAAGAGCGGCAAGCGCGACAAGGTCATCATCGCCACCAAGGTCGGCATGGAAATGGCGCCGGACAAGAAAGGCCTCTCGCCTGCGTACATAAAGCAGGCCGTCGAAGATTCTCTCAAGCGCCTGCTGACCAATTACATCGACCTGTATCAGTCGCACACCGATGACGCGCAAACGCCGCTGGCGGATACCCTGGGCGCTTACGAGAAGCTCATCAGGGCCGGCACGGTGCGGGCCATCGGCGCATCGAACTACAGTGCCGAACGTTTCGAAGAAGCGCTCGCCGTGAGCAAGAAAAACCATCTGCCACGCTACGAGTCGATGCAGCCGAACTACAACCTGATCGACCGCGGCGATTTCGAAGCGAAGCTGCAGGATGTCTGCGTCAGGAATGGCATCGGCGTCATCAGCTATTTTTCCCTGGCGAGCGGCTTCCTGACGGGAAAATATCGTTCCGAAGCGGATCTCGCCAAAGGGCCGCGCGGACAGATGGTGAAAAAATATCTCAACGACAAGGGCTTCAAAGTCCTCGATGCGCTGGACAGCGTCGCGAAGGAAACATCATCGACACCGGCGCGCGTCGCGCTTGCGTGGCTGATTGCACAGCCCGGCATTACGGCGCCGATTGCGAGCGCAACATCCCTGCCCCAGCTCGAAGATCTGTTTGCGGCGACGCGGCTGAAACTCAATGCGGCGGCGCTTCAACGTCTGGACGCGGCGAGCCGTTAGGTTGCGCCGGGGCCAGTCGATCACGCGGGCTTTTCTTCCTCGCCGCGGTTGCCTCGGCCGCATTCGGCATCCTCTACTTCTTCATGCCGGAGACGCGCGACAAACGATTCCTGGATTCAACCCTATGAACACCATCGTTGGATCCTGGATTTCCGTAGCCTGATGTCCGAACGGCCCGCTGTGAATGGAGCTCCGAGAGACGAGTTGGGCCAAGGTGCGGCGGAAAGTTTTCTGCATGCCCCGATAGATCGATTTCGCACGTCCGATCCATTCCTCTCTCTGACCGTGCAGCAATCAGGTAACGGGTGTTTGTCGTGGGCGTCGGCCGGGGCGATTCAGACACCGCTCCGGGAAGGGGGATTGAGCAGCCTCCTGCGTGCAAGCCACTTGCGCAGCTCCTCCAGAATGAACATGCCTGCCGCGAAAGGAATGACGAACACCCAAACCCCCTCTCCAATGGGAGCCGTTCCGAGGAGAGAATTTCCCCACGGCGTGTAGTTGATCAACAGGACGACGGCGATTTCCGACATCACGCCATAAATAATCAGCGCGTTGCCAAGAAGCCCGGTTGAAAAGACCGATCGGGTGGCGCTTCTGCACAGGAACACGTTCACGATCTGCATCACGATGATGGTGCTCAAGCAAGCGGTAGTGGCTTGCAGGTAGACGGGATCCTGCGCCGCGAGGTCCTGGCCATACTCCCATCCGGCGCCGATGAGCACAAAAAAGAAGGCCGCCATGGCGGCAACCGCCTCGATCAAGCCCAAGAAGAGATAGGCGCGGAACGCCAGGGGCCAATCCATCAGCCTCTCGCCCTGCGGGCGAGGAGGACGCCGCATGATCTGCGGATCGGGGCGTTCGACACCAAGGCCGAGGGCGGCAAGCGTGTCGGACCCCATGTCGATGGATAGCGCCTGAATCGGTGTCAACGCCAGGGGGATCTTGAACAGCAGGAAGCCGAGGTAAGGGATCAACTCGGCAACATTGTGGACCAGGATGTACGTGAGGAATTTGCGGATATTTTCGAATACGGCGCGTCCCTCCTCCACTGCGTTCACGATGCTGGCGAAATTGTCGTCCAGCAGCACCATGTCGGCCGCCTCCTTGGCCACGTCGGTGCCGGCGAGGCCCATGGCGATGCCGATATGCGCAGCCTTCAGCGCCGGTGCATCATTGACTCCGTCGCCCGTGACGGCCACGATCTGTCCCTTCATCTTCAACGCCTCCACGATGCGCATCTTCTGGTCGGCGACGACCCGAGCGAAAATGATCTCTTGGGCGTCCAAGGCGAGCTGAAGCTCGATGACCGAGAACCGTCTGAGCTGCTCGCCGGTAATGATCGTCGGACTGTCAGACTTCAGCAGCCCGATTTCGCGGCCGATCGCCGTGGCGGTCCGGGGGTGATCGCCGGTGACCATGATGACCTTGATCCCGGCCTCCTGGCATTTGCGGAGTGCTTCCGGCACTTCGGGCCTGGGCGGGTCTTCCAGCCCCGCCAGCCCGGCAAAAACCAGGTCCTCCTCCTCCAGCCTTTGCGCGTCATAACCCACAGCCAGCTTCCTGAAGGCGAAGGCCAGTACCCGCAGGCCCTGGTACGCCATGGCATCCTGTGCTTGCACGATGCGCACCTTTGCCTCAACGCCAAGGGGCTGAATCTTGCCGTCAGTGAGAATGTGCTGGCAAAGAGGAAGCACTGACTCGGGCGCACCCTTGCAATAAAGAACAGGACCTTCAGGCGCCTGGTGCAAGGTGGACAGGCGCATGCGGTCGGCATCGAACGCGATCTCGCCCAACCGGGGATAGACGGGAGGACCAGCAATGGAGTGCAGCGCCATTTCCACCAGCGCCACTTCCATGGGGTCCCCCAGAAAGGCCGGTTTTCCTTGACTCTGTGTTTCCTTCAGATCGTGGCACATCCGGGCTGCCAGGAAAAAAGGCCGGTAGAGCTCTACAAGGCCCGGCTTTTGTTTTACGCCGGCAGGCGATTCGAAAGTTTCCCCTAGATAGAGCCGCCGGACCATCATGTGGTTCTGGGTCAGCGTACCGGTCTTGTCTGTGCAAATGACCGTCGTGGCGCCGAGCGTCTCGACCGAGGGCAGATAACGGATGAGCACGTTGCGCTTTGCCATGCGCTGGTTGGCCAGCACGAGCGCCAAGGTCAACGTGGGGAGCAGCCCTTCCGGCACCATGGCGACGATGATGCCGATCGCGAAAATAAACACCTTCCAGAAAGGGATGCCGATCATCCAGCCAAGCGAGAAGAACAAGAGACCGATCAGCACCGCGAGGATTGCGGTCAAGCGGCTCAAGTGTGCGATCTCCTTGCGCAGCGGTGAGACCTCCTCCCCGGCCGTTTGGGTGAGACGCGCGATCTTGCCGAATTCGGTGTGCATCCCGGTGGCGAAGACGATGGCCTTGGCCTGCCCGGATACCATCGAGGTACCAGCGAGCACGACGTTCTTGCTGTCGAGCAAGTCATCTGCTTCGGATGGATCGGCCTCCCGCGCTTTGGGCAGCGATTCGCCCGTGACGGCCGCGTTATTGACTCGCGCGCCAAACGCCTCGATCAGCCGGCAGTCCGCGGGGATGTTATCGCCCTGCTCCAAGTGGACGATATCCCCTGGCACCAATTGCTCCGCAGGCATCCGGGTGACCTTGCCCTCGCGCAATACCTGGGCCTGTTGCGGCAGCAGTTTGCGCAACGCCGCAAGCGTTTGTTCGACGCGATACTCCTGCCAGAAGGAGAACAGGCCGCTCACCAGGATCACGGTCACGATGGCATAGCCCACTTTCGCCATGTTTTGGCCGGGATCGCTCCAATCAGCGAAGAAAGCCAGCCCCGCGGCAACCCACAGGATCAGCGAAAAGAAGGTTATGAATTCCTTGATGAAGCGCAGCCACAGAGGTGCGCGGGCCACTTTCACCACCGCGTTGCGGCCGAATTCGCGCAGCCGGCGTTCGACTTCGGCACGGCTCAGACCTGCCGCCGTGCTCTTCAGGCTTGCGACAGCATCAAGCGCAGACAGTTGGTGGATTCTCATGGAAATCTCGCTGTCGAGTACTTTTCCCTACATCGGCCGACGTGATCCCTGATTCAGCAGCAGTTTGATCCAGAGTCCATCGTTGCAAACTGTACCCGATTCGTTTGCGCCGGAGTTTGCGAGCGCACTCAGGCGCGGCGATTTCGAAGCGAGGCTGCAGGATGTCTGCGTCACGAATAGCATCGGCGTCATCAGCTATTTTTCCCTGGCGAGCGGCTTCCTGACGGGAAAATATCGCTCCGAAGCGGACCTCGCCAAAGGTCCGCGCGGACAGATGGTGAAAAGATATCTCAACGACAAGGGCTTCAAAGTCCTCGATGCGCTGGACAGCGTCGCAAAGGAAACATCATCGACACCGGCGCGCGTCGCGCTTGCGGGGCTGAAGGGCCGTGACTGGTGATTGGTGATTGGTGATTGGTGATTGGACCTAGTACCTCGTGCCTAGCGCCTCGCGCGCCCGCTTCGCTAATTACTAATTACCAATCACCAGTCACCAGTCACCGCTTCTTTCTTTTCTTCGCGCGCTCCATCGCTTGAGCAAGCGCCGCGCTTTCGCCGATCAGCCAGGTAACGAAATCATCCACGTCGCCGCGCGTACTGGTGGCGGCGGTGCGGACGATAAAGTGGGCGCGGTCGGTCATGGAATCCGTGGGGAACGGAGCGACCAGCGATCCGTCGGCGAGAAAATTCGCGACCAGCGGCCGCCGGCCCAGTGCGACGCCCTGGCCGTCGAGCGCTGCGCGGACGACCTGGTCGTAATGGCTGAAACGCAACGCGCCCGCCGGCCTGAGATCCGGCAGTCCCGCGGACTCGAGCCAGACATCCCACTCGAGCCACGGGATGGATCCATAGGTATCCTCGAAATGCAGCAGCGGATGATGTCGCAGATCGGCCGGTGATTTCAGCGGCCGCGCGCGATCCTTCATCAGCAGCGGGCTGCACACCGGCACGATTTCCTCACCGAACATCCGGATCGAGCCCGACGGCGCCGACCGCACCGGACAATAGCGAATCGCCAGATCGATGCGCTCGCGGTCGAGGTCGAGCACCTGGTTGTTGGCGGATATGCGCACATCCACGCCGGGATAAGCCTTGCGAAACCCGGACAGCCGCGGAATCAGCCACAGCGAACAAAAAGCCATCGACGAGGTGACGGTAACCATCTTCTGCATGGTTCCGGGGGAAACGCGGTCGACGGCTTCCCGCAAGGTGCGCAAGGCGATGTCGGCCGCGCGAAACATCTGCTGCCCCGCTTCCGTCAACGCGAGTCCGCGGTTGCGGCGCGCGAACAGCTTCACGCCCAGCCGCCCTTCGAGCGCCTGGATCTGCCGGCTGACCGCGGATTGCGTTATGAATAATTCTTCCGCCGCCTTGGTGAAGCTCAGGTGGCGGGCCGCCGCTTCGAACCCCCGGAAGAAGTCCAGCGCAGGAACGGGAGCGGATTTTTTAGCCATTCGTGAAACTCATGCGAAGCATTCCGAAAGATCGTTTGTCCGCTTGTGTGCGCTGCGCAAAGATGGTGTCCGCAATAATTTACCGGAATGCCTGGCAGGTCAACATTGGAGGCCATCATGCAGATCGAAATCACCTGTTCCACCTTCACACTCGCCCCCGCCGGCCTGCTCACGGTACAGGACGGCATCGGCGCCCGCATCGTCGTGCGCTCGGGCAGCCTCTGGGTCACGCAGGAAGGCGACGTCAAGGATACGATCGTCGGCTCGGGCGATGTCCTGACCATCCGCAAACCGGGCCGCACGGTCATCACCGCGCTCGAATCCTCGTCGTTGACGCTGCTCGAACCGGACACCGACGAAGCAAACATCGGCGTGCTGCCGCGCCGCGCGTCGCGCCCGGTCACCGTGTCCGTCGCGTGCAACTGAATCGGGTCGTGGCGAACACGGCTGCCCTCGTCATTCGTCCAATCCTGCCGACGGACGAATCCGGCGACGGCTGCGAAGTCGCCATCGTCGTGGGCGATGCGTGGCAGCGGCAGGGATTGGGCACGGACTTGCTGAGCGCGCTGATGGATGTCGCCGTGGATAACGGCGTAACGCACGTGCATGCGGATGTGTTGGCCGACAACCATGCGATGCGTGCGCTTGCCCGCAAGCTGGGATGCAAAGTGCGCACCAATATGCAAGCCCCCATCCTGGCGAAAATCTCCGGAAGGCTGGAACCGCGAAATGCCTATGTCCGCCTGCCGCGCATGAACATAAGTGTCATTGCAGAATCGGCGCGCTCGTTTCGTGAGCCGGGACTCTTGTCGTAGACCACGCCTTCGTGGTCGGCAATGACGCTCATGACACCGGACGAGTCGTAACGCGCCCCGGCTGGTGAGGATCTTGCAGCAATAGCCGGAACGCAGCCCACGCACGCCGCAGGCCTCGGGGCCCTTTTTCCCTATATGCAAAATGAATCGCAATAGGGGAAAATCGGGTCTTCCATCAACCTTTCCGAAGGGCGAACCATGAGCCTCCTGGAGTGGGTCCGGGATCCGGTCGGGCACCTGAAGAAGTACGGGGAACTTGCACGAGTCTGCGTCCAGGACGTGGGCAGATTCGAAGAATGCGATCAGGTCTGGGCGGTGATCGGGATAGTGCTGGGCGTTACCTGCCTGTTGATCCTGGCCTTCATCGCCAGGCACTTTTATCGAGAATACGCGGGATATCAGCGCGTGCGGCGGCGGCGGCTGGCGGAAATGGAGGTTGCGGACCCGGAGGTCATGAAGGAATACGTGTGGTCGGGCGACAAGGCGCTCGACACGGGTCTGAGCCAGGAAGAAATGATCCGGCGCATCAAGGAAGCAAAGGCCCAAAAACGGGAAGCGGCATCCGATAACAAGTCCGCCGGCGATCCAACCCTGGGCGCGGGCAGCCGTCACCGATAAACGGGTTTCCCCGAACGGGCGCGGCACGCCCGTTTGTTCGCACAACGGGTCCGGGTCCCCTGTCCCCGGACCTTCGCGCGCCTGGGCGCGCTACTGCTTCTTCCAGCTTTCGTCGGGATTGAAGCTCGTCAATTTTGCAGCGACCGTTTTCGTTGCGTGGCCGAGATTCTTTTCGTAGACCACGCCTTCATGGTTGACCATGAAGCTCATGACGCCGGATGCGCCGTAACGTGCCGGATAGGCGAGGACCGCGAAACCGCCGATCATCTTGCCCTTGACGAGATAGTCGTAAGCCCCGCCCGGCGCATCCGCGCCCTGGCTGGTGAGGATCTTGTAGTAATAGCCGTGGTAGGGCGCGAGGACTCTGGATCCCGATTCCGTGTAGCCCTCGGTGGCTGCGGCAGCGAGCAACGGCCCGAGCGGACTCGGCGTTGCGCCGACCTCGCTCTGCCAATAGAGCCCGTCCTGCTTGCCCGGTGTGCTCAGGAAGCGCGCGGCGTACTGCGGGACGCCATCGCCGGAGCGGACCACCGCGGCGTATTCATTTTCGGCATCGACGATCGCCAGGCAAACCTGGATCGCCGCCAGTTCGTTGGCGCCGATGCGGCGGGCGAGAATCTCCTTTTCACCCTGGCTGGCGTCAAACCGCCAGCGCTCGCCGCGTTTCACCAGCGGGATCGGCAGCGGCCATTCGTCATTGCCGATCACGAGCGTGGCGCGCGCGTCGCCGTCGAGCACGATCTTGTTGGCTTCGTCGTATTCCTTGACGAACGCCTCGCGCCCCTGCGCGTCGGCGACCGCGTCGCCGGAACTGATCAGCTTGTGGCTGCGCGGCCCGAGGATCGACTGCATTGCCTTTTGATCGTCGGCCTTCGCCGCCTCGACGAGGGCGTTGACCCCGGCCTCCGGAGACTCGAAGCTTTTTTGCACCGGCGGGCCGGCATTCGCCGCAGGCGCCGCCGCGAAGATCGCGATCGCACCGATCATTCCCAGCCGCTTTTGCCAGCCATGCAGTTGCCAAATCAGTTGCCCGGACATCTTCATCATGTTCTCCGCGACACATTCGAATTGTTGAACGACGGTAGTGTCATCGCGCTATCGCTGGTGTTGTTCGCCTTCACTGCGCCCACCGCCACCCGAAGGCCGCTGCGGGGCGGCTGGCCGCGCGGCGGGGGCAGATCGAGCAGCGGGGTCGGCGCGAACCTGCGGGGCCACGCGCTGCGAACTGGTGTTGCCGCGTTGGCTGGAATCGCGCACCACCGCGCCCTGGCCGACGCCTTCGAATATATGCGGTCGCGGTGCAGCGGGTGCGGCCGAAGGAGGATTCGGCACGCGGGGCGTCTGCGCAACGTTCGGCAGACCCGGGCGAGGCGCGGCGCCGACGTTCGGTTGCGGAATGTTGCGCGGCTCGGGCGCATTCGACCGGGGCACAGCACCGGCATTCGGTTGCGGAACGTTGCGCGTCTCCGGGCGAGTTGCCTCGGGCACGTTCGGCCGGGCGTTGCCTTCGGGGCGTTGCTGCGCACGATCGCGCTGGTCCGGCCGGTTGTCGCGTTGCTCGGGCCGTGTATCGCGTTGCTCCGGCCGATTGTCGGGCGCATTGCGAAAATCCGGTCGGGCGGTCGGGCCTTGCAACCGTGGCTGTTCGTTGCCGCGGAATTCACGGCGCGCGTCCGGCCTTGCGCCGGGGCGGGCGAATTCCTGGCGCAGCACCGGGTCACGGTAGGGAACGCCACGACGGTGGCCCAGATCATGCTGCCATCCGCCCGTCGGGCCGATCGGACGGACCGGCGGACGATAGTAGAAATTGTTGACGTTCACGACCCTCGCATGGTGATGGTCCCAGTCGAAGGCGCCGAAGAAAAATCCCGCGCCGATCACAATCCCCGAGCCCCAATAGAATCCTGCGCCGAACCCCGGTCGCGCGTAGTAACCGGGCCACGGCCCCCAGAACACTGGCGGATAGGCGGGATACCACCAGGGACCATAAATATAGGTCGGGTCGTAGTACGGCACGTAAACGACCTGCGGATTCGCCTGCTCGATGACGATGGTCTGCCCCTGCGGCTCCACGCGCACGTTTTCGTTGGACTGGAGGTTGCCGGCTGCCTGCGCCTTCTGCCGCAAGCCCTGCACCGTGTCCATCACCTGCTGTTGCTGGGAAAGAAAGGCATCGCCCAGCCGCTCCGTCCAGTCGAGCTTCTCATCCATCATGGAGAGAATTTGCGGAAACGCGACCAGCGATTTGACGCTGGGGTCCCAGTTGTTCTGCTCGACCGCTTGCACCGCCTGGTTGCCGGTGATCCCTGAATTGGCTCTGGACCAGCGCGCGGCCTGAACGACTTCGATCGGATACGTCGACGCCATCAGAATCTGCGACAGCAGCGAATCGGGATAGAGGGCGATCGGCGCCAGCATCTGGTCCAGCTCCTGCTGCGCGAACATGGGCTGGCCTGGCTGCGGCTGGCCTGATTCGGACTGGCCAGGCATGGGCTGATCGGCCGGCCCCAGCTCGGTAACCTGAGCGAAAGCCGTGGACACGCAAAGCGGCAGCGCGAGTGCGTGCGCCCAAAGGAACCTTACGCCTGCTTTCATGAGTATCTCCCGGTTTGCATGTCCGCTATGACAACGGCAGCGTACGCCAAGTTGCAGCCTGCCATGCCAAAGTGACAGTTTGTGACGATTCGCCGCGGCTCCGCATGGCCGGCTACAGCCAGTACGCGCCGATCCGCGCCATGCGTTCCTTGATCCACATCATCGGCGAGCGATGCCGCCATTTGTCGAGCGTGATCGCATCGGACTCGGTGAGGTCCTGAGCAAACATGGCCTCCATCTGCGCCGCAAAACCGCGGCCCAGGATCACGGCATTGATTTCATCGTTGTGCAGGAAACTGCGCCAGTCGAGATTGGTCGATCCGATGGTGGACCAGACACGGTCGATGCAGGCCGTCTTGGCATGCATCACCGCGCCGCGCCGCTCGTAGATCTTGACGCCGCCGCGCAGCAGTTGCGTGTAATAGGAACGGCCGAGGTTGAAGATCGCCCACGAGTCGGAGTGGCTCGGCAGCAGCAGCCTGACCTCGACGCCACGCCCCGCCGCGTCGGTCAGGGCCTTGAGCAATTGCGGATCGGGTGCGAAATAGGCGATCGTCAGATGTACTTCCTGTTCCGCATGGCTGATCGCCGAGATCAGGGTCAGATAGATCAGGCTGTGCGGGTCATCCGAGGTGCTGCCGATGGCGCGAACGATCTCGTCGCCCTGGGGCTTCAGCTCGGGAAAATAGTTCTTCGCCGCCAGCGGCTCGCCCTTCTGGCGGGCCCAGGTGTCCATGAACAGTTTCTGGAATTCGGCGACCACCGGGCCCTCCATGCGGATGTGCGTGTCGCGCCAGCCGGTGCCCTCGACAGGGGCCTCGGCGCTTTTCTTCCTGGCGCGCCTGGCCGAAGGCGCGCTCGAGTAGCTGTCGCTGATGTTGACCCCGCCGGTGAACGCTACGCGGCCGTCGATGATCAACTGCCTGCGGTGATCGCGGTTGTTGGGCAGCCATCCCTTCCTGTTGCCGGCCAGCGGATTCACCGGATTGAATTCGAGCAGCCGGATGCCGCCGTCGCGCAGGCGGTCATAAAAAGCTTTCGGCGTCATGATGCCGCCGATGCTGTCGTAGATCACGTTGACCTGGACGCCCGCGGCCTGCCGTTCCAGCAACAGATCGGAGAACTGCCGGCCCGCCTCGCCATCGTCGAAAATATAGGTTTCCAGGTTGATGTGATCCCTGGCCTCGCGCATGGCCGCGAACATCGACTGGTAGGTCGCCGGGCCGTTCTGCAGCAGCGTCAGTTTGTTGCCGAGCACCAGCGGGCTATTGGCATTGACCGCCTGCTCGTAGGCCAGATGTTTCTGCAGCATGCTGGAGGCGCCTTCCTTGCCCTCGAGCCGGCTCAGGATCGCGTCGCTTCTTTGCGCCGAGACCGGCCCATGCGTGCCTTCGAACTCCACTTGCCGGGCATGCGGCACGGCCATATCGCGTTTGGCATCGGGAAGCGTCGCGCAGCCTTGCACGCCCATCAGGGCGACGCCGATCAGGGCGACGCGCCACCGATTGATTCCCGCCCCCGATTTGATTCCCGCCCCCGATGCAAGAAGCCCGCCCAGCTTGCGCTGCGCGGGCTCAACGGAACCAAGCCGGACCATGCGCATTTTCACCGGCCAGGGATTCGGTACGGGGCGCTATGGACTGGAAAAATTTCTAGCGGATGCGGATATCGAAAGGCAGGAACAAACTGATGCCCGGCGACGGCGGCGGGGGATAGTAAACGGGCGGCGGTATATAGACGGGTTGCGAACGGTAGTAGGGGTGCTGATACATGGGCCGATACTCAGGCCGGTATTCGGACCGGTGATCATACCAGTCACGGTCACGGTGACCACGCTCGTCGTGGTCGCCACGGGCTTCATGCCTGCCCCTGTCGTCGTCTCTGCCGAACACCGGCGTCGTGCATAGTCCGCCCATCACCGAAGCAAGGGCGCATGCCATGACGATCCTGCCGATCGCCGGCCTGCGCTTGCCGGCCTGCCTTGTCGAGATTTTCATTGTGATCCTCTGTATCTTTGCGATGCGTTTAACGCTCTGCGTGCCGCGAGACAGTGCTGCCGTGGTCGTGCTTGCGGTCAATGATGCTTTTTCTTCTTGTTGTCGCCGTGGCGAAACAGGATATCGGCTTCCGCTTTTTGCGCTTTCGACATATCGTCATAGAGAGCCGCGAAGACCGGCGTGAGCTTCTTGATTCCGTCCGCATGGGCGTCGGTGATCTCGCCATAAGAGATGAGATCGTCGACGGCGGTCATGGTCTTGGCATGCTCGTGCCTTGCCTCCACGAGCGTATCCATCGCTCTTGCATTGTCGCGCATCACGTCAGCGACCTTGGCCCACTGTTCTTCCTGCGAAGAGGTGATGCCCAGCTTCGCGTGCATATGCGTGATGCGTGCTTCGACGCGTTCCTCGGCGGCGGCCTTCGCAGCCAGCCCCAGGCTCGGAGCAAAGGCAATGGTGGCGGCCAGCGCCCCCGCTACGACGGCGCGCACAGCCACATGGGTGAATCGATTGCTATTCGGTTTCATGATTTCTTTCCTCTGTTGGTCCACACTCCGGCGCCCCAACCCATTTGGAAGCGTCTTTAAATACTTCCACGTCACTCAAATCATCAGCGTGCCTCGGCCGGCACGCTGTTCGTCGGGATACCCGACCATCAATGGTGATCGTCGTCCCGCTGATCGTGACCCCTGTGTTCATCCCGGTGTTCATCCTTGCGGTCGTCCCTGTGTTCCTCCCGGTCTCCGGGACCGGGGTGATGGTCCATGTGGTCTCCGGGCCTGCCGTCCCCCCGGTGACCGTCATCGACCACGCAACCGGACATCGAACCAAACGCCAGAACGCCCAGGAATATCGTCGCAATGAGTTTCTTCATAATCGTGTCCTTCGGAAATGGGCCGGATGCCCGGCATCGGTTTGGGCAACCATCTTCCCCCTTGCAACGGGGGCGCTCCGTGCGGTGACGTACTTAGCGTGAAAAATTCGCGAAGGCTTCCGGCAGGTGGTGGAAGAACCCCCTGCAACCGCGGCCTGCCTGACGCGACAGCCACCTGTATGTGTGCCAACCGACAGAAGGCGCGCGCATTAAGGCATATCTTGCATCGACCCAATGCCTGAACTTGGGAAACAACCTTATCAATTCTGCAGGAGTGAACGATGAAAAACGCATTCAAGGGAAGTTGGCTGTTCATGGCTGTCCTGATACTTGGCCTGGCCGGTTGCGCCGGTTCGGGGGAAAAGTCGGGCGCCTATGTCGATGATTCGTGGATCACGACCAAAGTGAAGTCGGACATGATCGCCGACAGCGAAGTCAGGGCCCGCCACATCAACGTCAAAACCGAAAAGGGCGTTGTAACGCTGACGGGCACGGCTGCGAACTGGGGAGAAGCGAACAAGGCCGCGGAGATTGCGCACGGAGTCAAAGGCGTGACCTCGGTCCAGAACGATATTCGCTACAACTGATAGCCGGAAGCCGGTGGTGTGAACCGCGTATCGGGTCACGCCATCGGCCGGCCTTCATCGGGTTGCGACGGATCGCGCGCACGTCCGGAGCCGTACGCACCTGCGATCGCGATTGGATGCTGCGGTCGGCTGCTACAGCGGCGAGGCGCCGATCACCTTGCCGAAATTCAAGTTGCAGGAACTTCCATCGCTGAACGCCATTTGCACGCCGGCGGCGAGGAAGGTGTATTTATTCACCCCGGCAGCGAATTCCTGCGCCAGTGAATCCCCGGCGCCATTCACCGTTGGCTTCGCATCGCCGCTTACCGCCTGAAACGAGAAACCGCTGTCGTCGGTGAACATGATTTTTACTTCCGACGTTCCGCCCACCGCCTCGGTTTTCGCAATGCTGCTTTGAAACCGGGTTGCCATCGAGGGCGGCTTTTTCATATAGAGGCTCAAAGGATTGGTCCAGCCTTGTAAGTTGGGCCGATTGTCCGTTCCACAAGACTGTGGCGGACCGCGCCGGGTTTCAGATGTCGCATGGATGCCGCAATAAGCCAGGTCTGGCCGCCATGTTCTGCTCCACTCCGGATGGCCGGCATGGCTTCAATTCCAGAAGTCGTAGCCGAACGTAATCGACGCCGCGGCCGTGCCCAGAAAAACGAGCTGCATGTTTGCCCGCCCGAACTGATAACCGACTGCCGGCACGATGCCGAGCCCGTAACCATTGCGGTTTATCGGCAACTTGTCCTCGTAAGGTGCCTTGTACCCGTATACCAATCCCGCTGAAAGCTTTACATAGAGCTTCTCGTCGACTGAATCGATAAACCAGCGCTTGCCTCCATATACGTACGCAGCGTTCTGGTAGTAAGAGTTTCTGAACGAAACCGCACCGCCCAGCCAGTGCGACCCCGTCTCATATTCCGCGCCGAAGAGGCGCGGCCATTGGTTATGGCCGGTATTGTCAAGCCGGTGGTAGACGTAAGGTCCGACCTCCAGCATCACGCGATCGCCTTCGCCGAACACATCGGCATGCGCCACCGATATGCCCGCCAGGAGCGAGAGCCATGCAACGGCGCGCGCCAGAACGATTGCAGAGCGGCGCATTGGGAGAACCTGTTGGCAGCAGGGCCGGTAACCCGATGGGAGGCAGACACCGAACTTCATATGGACATGCTGACGATCGCGTTGTTCGCGCCGGAGCCGACCACGACTCGTTGAATCGACGGAGTTTACCGGACTAACAGGTTCAATAGGGCGGAGACTTGGACCAGCTTCGCATCTGCGCAGCGGGAGCGTCCGAAGGTGAATGGTTTTATGAATGCCGCTTTGTTCCTTTCACCCGTATTTTCCCGTCGCTTGCAAAGGCGATATCCGGTGGCGCACTATGCCGGGCGGGTGAGATCGAGCGATCGAATTCGCGCCGCCATCCCTCGAAGAAGGGCAGCGTCACTCGTCCAATTTCTCCAATGTAAAGATTGATTGCATCCGTTAAAGGAAGTGGAATCATGCGACAGGTTCTGTGGGTTTTATTTCTCGTCTGGCCGATTTTCGCAGGGGCTCAGGGCGACTCGGCGATAGAGGCAGAGCTGAAGAAGCTCGCCTGGCAAGTCGGCCCGTCGGAAGCCCGGATCGGCGACAAGGCAACGATCAAGGTCCCCGACGGCTATGTTTTTCTGGACGACAAGAATACGCGGCGGTTTCTCGAACTGATGGGAAACCCGCCCCCCGATGGTCACTATCTGTTCGCACCCAAAACACTCGCGTGGTTCGCGGTTTTTTCTTTCAACCCTTCCGGATACGTGAAGGACGACGAGAAAATAGATCCCGATGAATTGCTGAAATCGTTGAAAGCGAACGACGAGGCCTCCAACGAAGAGCGCCAGCGCCTGGGGATGTCGAAAATATATACGGACGGCTGGGAAGTCCTTCCGCACTACGATAACCAGACCAAGCGCCTGGAATGGGGCTTGCGGTTGCGGAATGAACAGGGCCGCACCAACGTCAACTACACGAGCCGCCTGCTCGGCCGGTCGGGCGTGATGAGCGCCACGCTGGTCACCGGCACCAGTTCGCTGGCGGCCGACTCGGCGACATTCAAAACCGCGCTGGAGCAATTCACCTATGCGTCCGGCGAAAATTATTCGGAGTTCAAGCAAGGCGACAAGCTCGCCGCCTACGGCCTGGGCGCGTTGATACTCGGCGGCGCCGCCGCCGTTGCCACGAAAAAAGGCCTGTGGGCCGTACTCGGCGGGTTCTTCGTCGCGTTCTGGAAGATTCTCGTCGGCGTCTTCGTGGCGGCGGTGGCCGGCTTCAAATCCTGGTTCAAGAAGAAACAGTGATGCCGCTTCAGGACGAGGTCCTGCTGATGATCCTGGTCGTAGCACTTTACCTCTACGATTCGATGATGCTGCTTTACTGCAATGAAGGCATCCTCGTTCCGGCGGGCAGGGCCTGGAAGGTTCGCTTCGGTTTCCGCGAGCCGAGGATCCGGGGAAAGGAATTGTTCATCCCCGCCCCCTGGCTTCCGCATCGGCCGATGTTCCGGCTGGCCTGGCGGTTCGAAGGCATCCCGCCACAACCCGGGATGGAAAATTGGCAGGCAAGGAGAAAGGTTCCCCTGCCGATGGTGGCGCTGGTATGGAGCATGGCCGTTGCGCTGTTCCTGCTGCTGCCTCTGGGCTTCTTCACCCGGCTGGGTCACGGCATGCTGTTCGCCGCGCTGGTGCTGCTTTATCTCAGCATCGTTTCCCTGCTGGCGTACATGGGGTTCCATCGCAACGAGATGAACCTGACCAAAAAGCAGGTCGGCAAGTTCGCCTTCGAATATCTGACCTGCCCGCCCTTCGCACTGAATGTCGTCAGGACGCTTTCCTCCAGCCAGAAGATCGGCGAGGATCTCGTCACCGCTGCACGCCGTTTGCAGGACCTCGATCACCAGGCGAAGACCCGGCAGCAACTGATCCTTCGCCTCGATGAAGAGATCGAACTGGCGGAAGAAGGCACCGAACGCATGACGAAGTTGCAGGCGCACCGCCTGCAACTGGCGGAATAGAAAACATCATGTCCACAACTGAAATCCTCATCACGCTTGCCGGGCTCTACTTCGGCTACTGGATCGTCTCGAAGCTGATCATGGACAAACCGAAGGCCCGGCCTGCACCGGAATATCAATCGGCCCCGCCTCCCGGGCAGAACCGGGAACCCGAAAAAACGGAACCCGCCTGGTACGAAATCCTGAACGTCCCCGTCGACGCGACGGCGGCGGAAATAAAGTTTTCGTACCGGACGCTGATGAGCCAGTACCACCCCGACAAGGTCGCCAACCTCGGCGATGAACTCAAGGCCGTAGCCGAGCGCAAGTCGAAGGAGATCAACGTCGCCTACGAGGAAGGCATGCGGCTGCGCGGAGAGCACGCCTGAAGATTCTTCTCGCGTTGCTTGCCGCCGGCAAGTTCGAGAAATTCCTGCTCACCGGCGGCACCATGCTGGGGAGCGCGGGGGCTTTTGTTTGTTACCTGCTTGCGATCGATTCGGGAAGCCACCTGCTGCTGGCGCTTTCCTACGCCGGGTTCGTCCTCAACCTGTTCAACCTGATTCCGGTATCGCCCCTGGATGGCGGACGCATCGTCTACGTCATTTCGCCGCTGATCTGGTTCCTGGGCTTTCCGATGCTGGTCGCCTTGTTCATCTGGCGCCCGAGTCCGCTGCTGATCCTCATCGCGGTCTTCGCCCTCCCCCAGCTTTGGAACGCGTTCAAGGACAAGAATGTCCTTTTTCGTCGCGGACGAGGCGCTTCGATTGCTACGGGTGGATGGGATCTGCCGGCCTGATTCGCGCCACCCGCCGCTCTGTGTGCTGGCACACATACACACCGTCCCGATGGGAGTAGTTTCGGCCTACTTGCATGCGCGATTTCCCCGGATTGGTCGCTTGCGAAGGGTTAGCCGGCCAGGGTATGGCAGAGCCAACGAAGCGGCACGGCACTGTTGTTCCAGGCGTCCGCCTCGATCCCGGTTTTCTCCATGTCGGCACGGAACGCCGACCGCCATTCAGCCCCGTCGACGTGCCGTGAATCGCCATGGCATGACCCGGAATCGCGATCCATCGGGACAGGACATGCCCCAAAGGGCAGCGCAGCTTGCTGGCTACAGAACGGGCACTTATGGTGCCCGTTTATTTTCGTGGTTCTCCAGGCAAACGGAAGTTATTCCTTTCGCGTCGGGGTAGAGTAGGCATCCAAAGGCATGCTTTTCCGCTCGAGCGATCCTTGAAGAAGCCCGCAACGAGGCATTACTCACTGGAGTGAGAGGCGATTTGACCGGCATGGCAACCTTTCGAAAACCATTGACGAGAGAGGTGGCGCTTCTGGTGCTGCTGGCGTCGGTCGTCGCCAGCGCGTACGGCGTTTACGCATGGCGCGACAAAAAGGAAGAAGCATTCAGCAATCTCGACAATCTGGCGCTCATGAGCGCCCGGTCGTCCGCCCTGTTCTTCCGGCACTTCGAGCTGAGCCTGCAGACCCTTTCCCAGGAAGTCGTTGCCACGAAATCGCGTCTGGATTCGCCGGAGGTGCACGATCTTCTGGTGCGTTTCCAGACGAACGACGAAAGGCTCGCCGCATCCAACCTGTTCTCGACTGACGGCCGCTCCCTCTCTTCTTCCAATCTCGCCGTCGGCGATCGGATCGCCGATATCACGAGCAATGCTGTGCTGCAGGCCGGACTGGTGGATGCGCTGGAGAGTTCCGGACTGCAAATCGGCCGTCCGCTGGGCGGACTGACCGGCAAAGTACTTCACGAGATGGTCATCCCGATGCGCTACGCGTTCCGCGACGAGTCGGGAAAACCGTTGTTCGTCGTTACTGCGGTAATCCCGATGAGCAAACAGTACGAGATCTGGCAGCCGGTGACGCTTCCCGACGGGGCCGCACTCGGGTTATTGCGCGACGATGGAATATTGCAAGGCCGGTGGCCGGAAGTGGCTGATCCGGTTCGTGTCTATGCGGCTCCGAACAACGGCGTCCTTCTCAACAAGCTTCGCGCCGAGGGCTTTCCGGAAAGCGGCCGGGCGCAGGGCCGGGGCACGCTCGTCGACAACCAGCGCTTGTTCGCTTTTCACCGGGTGCCCGGCTACCCGTTGACAGCGTACGTTGCAATTCCACGCAGCGCGGTATGGTGGCGATGGATCGAAAGCGTGTGGCTGCCGTTTGTGCTATTCGCTTTGATGGCCGGCTGTGCCATATGGATCTATCGATACGGATCGCGCCACCGCGCGCTCTGGGAACAGGAACTGCAGGCGCGGCAGATCGGCCTCGAATTCCGCAACGAAATCTCCGGACACGCGATACAAGGCCTGGGGATGGAAAAATTGATCCGGATCGTCGTGCTCGAAACGGTCAAGCACTTCCACGGCATGTGGTGCGCGTATTCGACCGTCGACGCCATGGGTCTGCTGCAGGTCAAGGAATCGAGTCAACCCGAAGGCAAACCCTCGCTGAACGGACGCACACTGGACCTGTCCCTCGTACCCGCCCATCTCGCCGCATTGCGCGAGGAGAAGCCTCTCGTTCTCGCGGACGCAGCGCGCGATCCCGCATTTGCGCCGCTGGCCGGGGAGGTGCCTGGGCTCGGAACGGTATCCATCGTCAACGTGCCCTTGCCCCATTCGGGCGACATGCTGGATGTGCTTTCGGTCGGAGCCTATGTCGCGCATACATGGCGCGAGAGCGAGGTCACGCTACTTTCCGAAATCGCCGTTTACCTCTCGTTCTCGATGCAGGAAGCCCATTCCAAGCTGGAACGCGAGAATGCCCTGACGCGACTCAGCGAGGGCGAATCGCGATTTCGCGACCTGACCGCGCTCTCCTCCGATTGGTATTGGGAGCAAGACGAGAATCTGCGCTTCGTCAACGCCTCGGGGGGGATTTTCCAGAAGCTGGGGCGCAATCCTGTCGACATAATCGGCAAGACGCGGCGTGAACTCCCGGGCAACGTTTTTTCCGAAGAGGAATGGGATGCGCACCAGGCGCTGCTGGATGCGCACCAGCCGTTCCATGACTTCTCGTTCAAGCGGATCACCGAGGAAGGGGAGACGCGATGGGTAAGCCTGAGCGGGCGTCCGATCTTCGATGCGCACGGCAGGTTCACCGGCTATCGCGGCGTCGGCAAAGACGTGACGGACAGCAAATTCGCGGAAGAGCGCATCCAGTATCTCGCCTACCACGATGACCTGACGACCCTGCCGAACCGCTCCAGCTTCAGCCGGTTCCTGAACCACGGCATCCACCGCGCCCACCGCCATGGCACCGGCCTGGCGCTGCTCTTCATCGATCTCGACCGTTTCAAAAACATCAACGACACGCTTGGGCACCAAGGCGGCGACCTGCTCCTGCGGGAAGTCGGGGAGCGACTGAAGCAGTGCGTACGCCGCAGCGACACGGTGGCCCGTATGGGGGGCGATGAATTCGTCGCATTGCTGGAAGATATCGGCGAACCCGATCGCGTGGCCGTGGTTGCGCTCAAGATCTTGTCCGACCTCGCCAGGCCATTCGACATTAACGGTCAGCAAATCCACGTCACGGCCAGCATCGGTATCAGCATTTATCCCGAAGACGGCAAGGACGAACAGACGCTGATGAAACGGGCGGATATCGCGATGTACCACGCCAAGCAAGAGGGCAAAAACAATTTCCAGTTCCATACCGAGCTGATGAACAAGCACTCGGTCGAGCGGTCGGCACTGGAGTCGAGTCTGCGGGGCGCGCTGGACCGATGCGAATTCCGGCTCCACTACCAACCCAAGGTTGAAATCAAGAGCGGGCGCATAACCGGCGTCGAAGCGCTGATACGCTGGCGGCATCCGGATCTCGGAGAAGTATCCCCACTGCGATTCATCCCGATCGCGGAAGAAACCGGCCTGATCGTGCAGATCGGCCGGTGGGTGCTCAGGACTGCGTGCCTGCAGAACAAGGCCTGGCAGGACCAGGGGTTGCCCCATCTGTGCGTAGCGGTCAATCTGTCGGCGCGGCAATTTGCCAACGAAGATCTGCTGGCCGATGTTGCCTCCACGCTAAAGGAAGCCGGACTGGACCCGGCCTTCCTCGAGCTGGAAATCACGGAAAGCATGATCATGCACAACGTCGACAAGGCAGTGCAGGTACTGGTCAAGCTCAAAGGCATGGGCGTGCGCCTCGCCATCGACGACTTCGGGACGGGCTATTCCTCGCTTTCCAACCTCAAGCGGTTCCCGCTGGATACGATCAAGGTCGATCGCACGTTCATTGGCGACATCCCCTCGGATGCCGAGGATATGGCCATCACCTCGGCCATCATCGCGATGGGACGTAGCCTGGGTCTGACGGTCGTCGCCGAAGGGGTCGAAACCAGGGAGCAACTCGACTTTCTGCGCGAGCACGCCTGCGATGAATTCCAGGGCTACTATTTCAGCAAGCCGATCGACGGCCGGGACTTCGCGGAGTTGCTGCGGACTCATGCTCGAGGCGACAGCAATCATCCATTGGCGGCATGAATATCAGGCGGGAAGAATAACATCAAGGAAGGCGTTGCCGATCGCGCCACTGGCATCGAAAGTCCCTCGGGAACGACATTCGGCCTTGACGGATTTGCGACCGCGGCTGATCATCATTCTGGCAAATTCTCAGGAGGGGATTTTCATGCAGATCACATTGAATCCGGCCATGGCGATCGCCCTGGCATTGGTGCTCACGGGCGGCGCCGCAATCGCGGCAGAACAGAACAAAGCCAGGTCCACTGGAGCCAACGACAATTTCGAGGCGAAAACCGCGGGCAAGGCCGAAGTGAGATCGCGCGATGCAGCCGACGCCGCACCTGAAGCAGAGCCAACAATGAAAGCCACGAAGCCGGCGGGAACGGTCTCGACTCGCAATACCCGCCCGAAAGCCAGCTATCATAAGGACGCCCGCGCCTGCCTCAATGAGGGAACCAGCGAAGCCATCGCCCGCTGTTCGCGGAAGTATCACTGAACGGGAAAAACGCTGTCTCATCACGAGCATACTTCTCACCACGAAGGCACGAAGGTCACGAAGGAACACGAAGAAGGGCAAGAGAAGAATTGGAAAGGGAAAGTTTTTGTAACGTGCAGAAGTGTGTGATCCTGGCGCCAACACGTTGCACCCTGCCATGAAAAAAACATCATCGGTTTTCTTCGTGACCCTTCGTGACCTTCGTGCCTTCGTGGTGAGATTTTCCGCCTTAATAGTCGTCGTC
>JANXPQ010000406.1 GCA_025357235.1 Betaproteobacteria bacterium | reverse complement strand
GGGTTGGTGGCCGACGACCAACACAGCACCCGTCTGGTCCGGCCATCCCGCGGCGGCGAGCACTGCGGCCGGTGACGCACCAGGGGCGAGGTCGCGCACGATTTCAAAATCCGCCGTCAATGCCTTAGCGGTTTGCAGGGTGCGCTCGGCCGGGCTGACGATAACGCGCGTGTGTTTCGGTAGCCGCGGACGCAACCAGTGGGCGACGTCCTGCGCTTGCTTCACGCCCTTGGTGGTAAGTTGCCGCGCCAGATCGGGTGTGCCGTCGGCGGCTTCTGCATGACGCCATAAGATCAAATCCATTTCATCCTCTCGAATACCGCGCGCCAATCAGGGCGACTTCCCCCATGGCTGCAAGTCATCGAAGCGTTTCCAGGCATCCTTCAGCCGGCTGCAGCATTGCTCCCCGTCGCGCGCGCACCAGCCGCGCAGGAAGCCGACGGCCTGCTGGTAATCGGTTGACGAGTCTTCGGTCGCCAGGGTGTCAAGCAGTTTCCACGCGGTCGCATCATCGTTGAGCCGTCCAAGCAACTCCTGCAGCTCAACCAGTGCGCGCAGGGTGCCCTGCGCCTTGTCTTCGAGCAGTGGCAGGAAGAATTCGATTGCATAGCGCAGGCGCTTGATCTGGATGCGCAGTCGGTGAAGATCTGCGTAGTCGAGTTGCGCAATGTGACGCCCGCGCTTCTTCACGCCGGCGTACCGCTGCGACACCAGTTTCGTCGCAAACTTTGGCAGCGTCATGCTCGCAGCGGCCGGCCGGGCGGTCTCGCCTCGCCATGGTCCGGCCGAAAGTGCCTGCGCCAATCGCAGCAGCATCGCGGTGTATTCCGGTGCCGCGATCGCCGTGCCCACGGCTCGAGCGGCCCACCGGCGCGCGTTGCGCGTGCGCTGGTGCAGCGCGGCGACACCGGCATGCTGCGCAGACCCCGCATGCGGCAGCGTTTCGACGGCAAAGACGTCCAGATCGCGCGCTTCGCCCAGCAGGCGCGCCACTGACTTGAGCTCGTCCAAAGATTGCACGAAATGCGACCTGGGTATCGCCATATCGAAAACGCGAAATGCCGAGCGCAGGCGCCGCAATGCGACCCGCGCCTGATGAAGATACTCCGGATCGCGACCGGCGAGCAGTCCGGTCTCGTTATCCTGCAGATGGGCGAGACAGTGGAATGCGACGGTAACGAAGGCCTCGTCGACAGTCATGTCCGCGGATAATGGCGGTATCGACGCTTTCAGCGGCGCGGGTTCGATGCGCGCCGCCAGCGCGTAGCCGCGTTGCGCCTTGCTGCGATTGTCGAGTCTTGCCGGCAATCCGCGGGCAATCTCGAGGGCCAGATCGAATAATGCGTCGGTTTCTCCCGCCTTGAGTTCGAGCTCGATCTCGCAAATCGGGTCGCGCAGTTCGCCTGCCACGATTGCACCGCGGTCCAGGCTGACTTCGATGATCGTTCCGGCACGTGGCCGTATCAGCGTCGAGCTGCGTCTGAATTCGGTTGTGAACGCGACCTGGAGAGCTTCACGCATTTGCTTGTCGGAGACCAGTTTGCCGAAGCCGGCTTCGATCATCGCCGGAAAGCTCGGCAGTTGTGCCGGGACTTCGGTCTCGTGTTCGGCGCGACAGTGCAGGCCTCCGGCGGCAATCCCGGCGCTCTTGACGGTCTGGATCCAGCGCTTGCCTTCGCGTCGCAGCCGCAGCGCCACCCCGCCGCCTTGCAGGCGGCGATCCGGGGTGTCGTAGTAAGCCGAGAACAGCCGGCGGGATGCGGGCTTGGGATGCGGGTGCCGCGCCAGCACGTCCCACAGGCGCTGTGCGTAAACGGGCTCCACCGACAATTTGATTTCGATCTCCTGAGCCATTTGGAGCGAAATCAGACGCGCGCTGCTCAGACCGGTGCCGTGCCGGACGAAAGCTTGGCGAGCAATGCCGCCTGCGCCGCCTCGCGCTTGCCGTGCGCGGCCTTCTTGCGTTGGTAGCGGCCTTCACCATCCATCTCCCAGGCTTCACCGACATCGGCGAGATAGGTCTTCAGCGATTCATCGACCACGCGCTTCTTGAGCTTGTCATCGAGCACCGGGAAACACACTTCGACGCGGCGGAAGAAATTGCGATCCATCCAGTCCGCGCTGGACAGCAGCACGCTGTCGGCACTCTTGAAATAGAACACGCGATGATGCTCGAGGAAGCGGCCGATGACGGAACGCACGCGGATGTTGTCCGAAAGCCCGGGAATGCCGGGTCGCAGCGCGCATACGCCGCGGACGATGAGATCGACTTGCACGCCGGCCATCGAGGCTTCGTACAGCGCGGAAATGATTTCAGGCTCCAGCAGCGCATTCATCTTGGCGATGATGCCGGCTTCCTTTCCCGCCCGGGCTTGCTCCGCTTCCAGCCGGATCGCCGCCAGGATCTGCGAATGCAGCGTGAACGGCGACTGCCACAGGTATTTGAGCTTGCCCGCCTTGCCCAGTCCCGTGAGCTGCATGAATACCTCGTTGACGTCGGCGCCGATATCCTCGTTGCAGGTGAACAAGCCAAAGTCCGTATATGACATGGCGGTGCGCGCATGATAGTTGCCCGTGCCCAGGTGCACGTAACGACGCAATCCGTCTTCTTCCCGGCGCAGAACCATCGACATCTTGGCGTGGGTCTTGTGACCGACGACGCCGTAGATCACGTGGGCGCCGACTTCCTCCAGCTTCGCGGCCCAGTTGATGTTGGCCTCTTCGTCGAAGCGCGCCATGAGTTCCACCACAACCGTGACTTCCTTGCCGTTGCGGGCGGCCTCGAGCAGCGCCTGCATCAGTTCGGAGTTGGCGCCGGTGCGGTACACGGTCTGCTTGATGGCGACGACGTCCGGATCGATGGCGGCCTGCTGGATAAAACCGATGACCGGCCGGAACGACTGATAAGGATGATGCAGCAGGATGTCGCCCTTGCGGATAGCGGCAAAGATATCCGGGACTTTGGTGAGCGCGGCGGGAAAGCCGGGGGTGAAGGCCAGGAATTTGAGATCGGGACGATCCACCCAGTCGGGCACCTGCATGAGGCGGACCAGGTTGACCGGGCCGGTCACCTGATACAGGTCCTGCGCCGTCAGGTTGAACTGCTGCAGCAGGAAATCCGAAATCACCGGCGAGCACAGGTCGGCGACTTCGAGCCGCACCGCGTCGCCGAAATGCCTTTGCGGCAATTCGCCCTGCAACGCAAGGCGCAGGTTCTTCACTTCTTCTTCGTCCACGAACAGGTCGCTGTTGCGCGTGACGCGAAACTGGTAGCTGCCCTGCACTTCCATGCCCGAGAACAATTCGTCGACATGCGCATGGATGATCGACGACAGGAACACGAAACCATGGTCGGTGCCGGCGACTTCGCGCGGCAGCATGATCACGCGCGGCAGCACCCGCGGCGCCTGCACCAGGGCGAAACCGGAGTTACGGCCGAACGCGTCCTTGCCCGAAAGCTGGACGGCGAAGTTCAGGCTCTTGTTGAGGATGCGCGGGAAAGGGTGCGCCGGGTCAAGGCCGATCGGCGTCATGACCGGCATTATCTCCTTCAGGAAGTACGCCTTGATCCAGGCTTTTTGCGCGTCATTCCAGTCGCGCCGGCGCAGGAAGCGGATGCCTTCGCGCGCCAGTTGCGGCAGCAACTCCTCGTTCCACAATTGATACTGGCGCGCGACCAGATCGTGTGCCCGCAGGGAAACGTCACGGAACACTTGCGAGGGCGAAGCGCCGTCCGGACCGGTGAAATCGGCGCCGAGTTCTATCTGGGCCTTCAGGCCGGCGACGCGGATCTCGAAGAATTCGTCGAGGTTGTTGCTGACGATGCACAGGAAACGCAACCGTTCGAGCAGCGGCACTTCGGAGTCCTCGGCCTGTGCCAGCACCCTGCGGTTGAATTCGAGCTGCGCGAGTTCCCGGTTCAGGTAGAGCTGGGGATTGGATCGCCTGACTTTGCCCGATTTGTCGGCGACGAGCGCAGCCCGCTTCCTGGCCGCCTTTTCCGGCGCAAGAGTGGCGGCACGGTCGGCCGACTCCGCCTTGTTGGGTCCCGCTTTGGTAATTTTCTGCTCCCCGGGCATCACAGGCGAACGGAGAAGGGCGGCGCCGGACATGCTGGCGCGCCTAGCGACTTAAGCTAGCCCTTCGGTGGCGGAACATACCCCGAGGCTGCGTCGGCCCCCTGGCCGAAGAAATAATTCTCGGTCTGTTCCAGAAGGTATTTGCGTGCCTTGGCATCCGCGAGGCTCAGCCGGTTCTCGTTGACCAGCATTTTCTGGTGTTCGAGCCAGCCCTTCCAGGCCTCTTTGGAAACGTTCTCGAAAAGGCGTTTGCCCAGTTCTCCGGGAAAAGGAGGGAAATCCAACCCCTCGGCATCCCGGCCGAGCTTGACGCACTTCACCGTTCTTGCCATTTTTTATCTATCAACAGGTTAGATGGATTTAGCGACGCTTTGGTTACATCTTTGTGACAAGCGGTCAGCGCAATAATTCTTGGCCGATTATAGGCCGGCGGGGAGGATGCCCGGGCTAGATCGGCTTGATCAGGACCTTGGATCGGCGTTGGTAGTTGTATAACGCCTGCTTCTGCTTCGGCAGGCTGTTTATGCCCGCTTCGACGAAGCCGTGCTCGATGAACCAGTGGGCAGCACGAGTGGTCAGCACGAACAGACGTTTGACGCGTTGTTTCTTCGCCCTTTCCTCGATCCATTTCAACAGCTGCTCCCCGGCGCCGAAGTCGCGATAGTCGGGATGCACGGCCACGCAGGCCAACTCGGCCGATTTCTCGTTCGCGAAGGGATACAGGGCCGCGCAGCCGACGATGATCTTGTCGTGCTCGAGCACGCTAAAGCGCGAGATCTCGATCTCGAGCAGTTCGCGCGAACGCTTGACCAGGGTGCCGTCCGCCTCCAGCGGCTCGATCAGGCGCAGGATGCCGCCCACGTCCTCGATGGTCGCATCACGCAACTGTTCCAGCGGATCGCGCGTGAGCATGCTGCCGATGCCGTCATGGGTGAACAGTTCCAGCAGCAGTGCGCCGTCGGCATGGCGGCTGATCATGTGCACGCGCGCCGCCCCGCCTTTGGAGGCCTTGACCGCATGCGGCAGGTAAAGCCTGGCGTCGTCGGACAGCGTTTGACCCTTGCGCAGCAGTTTCTCCGCATCCGATACGGTCAGTTCGCGCATCAGCCGGCCGCTTTTGCCCTTCAGTCCGGGCTCGTTCATCAGGAACACGAGCTTTTCGGCACCCAGTGCGATGGCGGTCTGCGCGGCGATGTCTTCCAGCGTCACGTTGAAGATTTCGCCGGTAGGCGAGTAACCGAGCGGGGACAGCAGCACCAGTTCGCCGTCGTCAAGCCGGATGTTGATCGCGTCCGCGTCGACTTTGCGCACTTCGCCGGTGTAGCACATGTCCACCCCGTCGATGACGCCGCGCGGCCGCGCCGTGACGAAGTTGCCCGAGGCAACCCGGATGTCGGCATTTGCCATCGGCGAGTTCGGTAACCCCATCGACAGCAACGCCTCGATTTCCACGCGCACCTGGCCGCTCGCCTGCTTCACGCTGGCCAGTGCATGTTCATCGGTGACGCGGATGCCCCGTACATACTGCGTTTTCAGGCCGGCCGCCTTCAGTTGCGCGTCGATCTGCGGCCGCGCGCCGTGCACCAGCACCAGACGCACGCCGAGGCTGGCGAGCAGGTTCAGGTCGTGCGTGAGCGCGACGAACGAGCCGTCCGCCACGACTTCGCCACCGAAGGCGATGACGAAGGTGCGGCCGCCGAACGCGTGGATGTACGGTGCGGCGGCGCGGAACCAGCGTACGAAGTTGGCTTGCTGGGCGGCTTGCATGTCGGTTCGCGGACTCGTTACTTCGGTTGCATGCGGATGGCGCCGTCGAGCCGTATCACTTCGCCGTTGAGCATTTCATTCTCGGCGATCTGCCTGACGAGTTGCGCGTATTCGGCGGGACGACCCAGGCGCGGCGGGAACGGCACCATCTTGCCGAGTGCGTCCTGCACTTCCTGGGGCATGCCCATGAGCATCGGCGTTTCGAATATGCCCGGCGCGATGGTCATGACGCGGATGCCGTTGCGCGACAGATCGCGCGCGATCGGCAGCGTCATGCCGACGATGCCGCCCTTCGACGCTGAATAAGCCGCCTGGCCCATTTGTCCGTCGAAAGCGGCAACCGACGCTGTGTTGACGATCACGCCGCGCTCGCCTGCCGCGTTGGGCTGCAGTTTCGACATCGCGTCCGCGGCCAAGCGGATCATATTGAAAGTGCCGATCAGGTTGACGCCGATGACTTTGGCGAATTTTTCCAGCGAGTGAGGGCCTTCCTTGCCGACGGTTTTTTCGCCAATGGCAATTCCGGCACAGTTGACCAGCGCCTGCAGGCCGCCGAATTCCTTCAGAGCGGCGGCGACGGCGGCTTTGCCGTGGTCCTCGCGGGTCACGTCGCACTCGATATAACGCGCCTGCTTGCCGAGCTTGCCGGCCAATGCCTCGCCCTGCGCCTTGCTGACGTCGGCGATGATTGCATTCCCGCCTGCGGCGATGACCATCTCGACGGTGGCCGCACCGAGGCCGGAACTGCCGCCGGTGACGATGAAGGTACTGTTCTTGATGTCCATGTTCTATTCGTTCGGTCTTGTCGGGAAATGGGACGCGAAGTATAGCAGCGGCATTTTAAAAATCCCCCCACAGCGCCTGGATTGCGGATAGCGTTGCGAGCGCTGCCGTCTCCGTGCGCAGGACGCGCGGGCCGAGACGTACCGGCCTGAATCCGCGCGACTGCGCGAGCTGGGTTTCCACCGGCGACAAGCCCCCTTCCGGGCCGACCAGCAGCGTCATTCGCGTAATCGGCGCGAGTTCTCTGAGAGACTGGGCGGCGCCCGGCGAGAGCAGCAGGCGCGCTTCGTCCTCCGGCGCCGGCATCTCGATTTGCGCCAGCCATTCCGGCAGGCCCAGCACGGCAGCCACTTCCGGCACGCGGTTGCGGCCGCATTGCTCGCATGCGGCGATCACCAGGTTCTGCCAGTGCTCGACGCGGCGTTGCGCGCGTTCGTCCTTGAGTTTGACGACGCTGCGCTCGGTTGCCACGGGTTGGATCGCAGCCACGCCGAGTTCGACGGCCTTCTGCACGGTGATGTCCATGCGATCGCCGCTCGACAGTCCCTGCACCAGGCGGACGTGCAGCCCGGATTCGCGCTCGACATCCCGATGCGCGCCGGTCTTGACCGATACATCGCCCCTGTCTATGCGCGTTATGTGCGCCTCGAATTCGCCGCCCAACCCGTCGAACAACACCACGGGTTCCCCCACGGCAAGCCGTAACACCCGCACCGCATGATGGGCCGCATCCGGGTGCAGGCGCACTTCCGATCCATTGCCGAGCTTGCCCTGAAAATGGAACCGGGCTCCCGACTTTGGCGTGAGTTTTCTGTCTAAGTCTTTATCCATGTTAAGATTTTGCCATGCACAATCGGTACTGTCCCAGAGTTTACAAAAGAGCTTCAAGCGTTTCTGCATGTGCTTCAGCCGGGCCGGGGGCCTGACGAATGGGAGCACAACCGCCGGTCTGTGATTTCGGCTGGAAGGCGCACGATTTCGATCTGCCCGGTACGGATGGCAAGCGCTATGACCTGGCGAGCACGAGCGGGCCCAATGGTTTGCTGGTGATGTTCATCTGCAATCACTGCCCGTACGTCAAGGCTATACGCGAACGTCTGATCCGCGATTGCGCCGATCTCAAAGCCCTCGGCGTCAATGCGGTTGCCGTCAGTGCCAACGATCCGGACGATTACCCTGAGGATTCGTTCGAGAACATGCAGCGCCTGGCCCGTGATCTCAAATTTCCCTTTCCTTATCTGTTCGACGAAACGCAGGACGTTGCGCGCGCCTATGGCGCGGTGTGCACGCCGGACTTCTTCGGCTTCAATCGCAATCTCGAACTGCAGTATCGCGGCCGCCTCGATGCGTCGAGAACCGCGCCGGCGGCCAATGCAAGGCGCGATCTGTTCGAAGCCATGAAATCCGTCGCCGAAACCGGCCGCGGCCCGGCCGGGCAGATTGCCAGCATGGGGTGCTCCATCAAATGGAAGCGGTAGCCAAACCGGTTAGGGGCATGCTCGAGGAGGTCATCGCCTGCGTGCGGGAAGTCGCGGCGAAGGAAGTCATGCCGCGTTACCTGAAGGTGGCGCAGCAGCGCAAATCCGACGGCAGCCTGTTCACCGAGGCTGACCTGGCCTCGCAGGAAGCCTTGTCGCGCGTGCTGCCGACGATTTATTCCGGTCCGATCGTGGCCGAGGAAATGACGCCCGAACAGCAGGCGGAGTACTGGCTGGCCGGCGCGGAAGGGCTGTGGTGCGTCGACCCGATCGACGGCACGTCGAACTTCGTCAACGGACTGCCGTACTTCGCGGTTTCCGTGGCGCTGATGATCAACGGGCGCAGCGTGCTCGGCGTGGTCTACGATCCGATCGCCGACGAGGCGTTCTACGCCGAGAAGGGCGCCGGGGCTTTTCTCAACGGCGAGCGCCTGCCGATCAAGGAGCATGTACCCCATCTGCGCAATTCCATGGCGCAGGTCGATTTCAAGCGACTACCACCAGGGCTTGCGCGTGAACTGGTGGCTGAGCCGCCCTATTCGTCGCAGCGCAATTTCGGCGCCAGCACCCTGGAGTGGTGCTATGTCGCGGCGGGGCGCTTCGACGTCTATCTGCATGGCGGTCAAAAACTCTGGGATTACGCTGCCGGCTCGCTCATCCTGGAAGAAGCCGGGGGCTTCATGTGCACCCTGCAACAGGACGATTTCTGGACGGATACGCTGTGGAAGCGTTCCGCGATAGCCGCCCGCGAGGCCAGGCTGTTCGACGCTTGGAAGCGCTGGATCCGCGCCCGTCAATGACGTCTACGCCCCTGTCGTACCCCTAAAGAGCCCAGCTCCCGCCTCCCTGGCCTTCCTTGACCGACATTCCCGATGCCGGTATCTTGCGAAGTTTTCGCAGCACAATCTCAACTAGTTGTTTTCTTCGGGTGTTTCCATGGAACTGACTGCCGGCGTTACCACCGAGCTGTCCGGTGCCGAGATCACGTTACGATGCCTTCACGAGGAAGGCGTCGAATTCATGTTCGGCTATCCGGGCGGTGCGGTCCTGCCCCTGTACGACGAAATCTTCAAGCAGGATAAGGTAAAACACATTCTGGTACGCCACGAACAGGCAGCGGTCCATGCGGCGGATGCCTATGCGCGTTCGACCGAGAAAGTCGGTGTAGTGCTGGTTACCTCCGGCCCCGGCGTGACCAATGCGGTCACCGGCATCGCCACCGCGTACATGGACTCCATCCCGGTCGTCATCATCAGCGGACAGGTGCCGACCCATGCCATCGGTCAGGACGCTTTCCAGGAAGTGGACGCCATCGGCGTGACGCGCCCCTGCGTCAAACACAATTTCCTGGTCAAGGACGTCAAGGACCTCGCGGTCACGATGAAGAAAGCGTTCTACCTGGCCGCCACCGGACGGCCCGGCCCGGTGCTCGTGGACATTCCCAAGGACGTGCAGACCGCGAAGACGAACTTCTTCTATCCGCAGACGGTGTCGATGCGCTCCTACAACCCGGTGGTCAAGGGCCATACGGGCCAGATCAAGAAGGCATTGCAGCTGTTGCTGGAAGCCAAGCGCCCGATGATCTATACCGGCGGCGGTGTAGTTCTCGGCAACGCCTCGACTGAGCTTACCCAGTTAGTGCACACACTCGGATTTCCCTGCACGAATACGTTGATGGGTCTGGGCGGCTATCCGGCCACCGATCCGCAATTCGTCGGCATGCTCGGCATGCATGGCACCTATGAAGCCAACATGGCGATGCAGAATTGCGACGTGCTGCTGGCCATCGGCGCGCGCTTCGATGACCGCGTGATCGGCAATCCGAAGCATTTCTTCCAGGAAGAACGCAAGATCATCCACGTCGACATCGATCCTTCCTCGATTTCCAAGCGCGTGCGCGTGGACGTGCCCATCGTGGGCGACGTGAAGGAAGTCCTGCAGGAAATGAACCGCCAGCTGGCTGCAGGCAAGGAGCGGCCGGATCCGGTGGCGGTCAAGGCCTGGTGGGACCAGATCGGCGTATGGAAGGGCCGCGATTGCCTGAAGTACGACCGCACCTCGAAGATCATCAAGCCGCAGTCCGTGGTCGAGAAGCTCTATGAGCTGACCAAGCACATGGACATGTACGTGACCTCGGACGTCGGCCAGCACCAGATGTGGGCCGCGCAGTTCTACAAGTTCGACAAGCCGCGGCGCTGGATCAATTCCGGCGGCCTGGGCACGATGGGGGTCGGCCTGCCTTACGCGCTGGGCGTGCAGCTTGCGCATCCGGAAGCGACCGTCGCCTGCGTTACCGGCGAGGCGAGCATCCAGATGTGCATCCAGGAACTCTCCACGGCCAAGCAATATCACCTGCCGGTGAAGATCGTGAACCTGAACAACCGCTACATGGGCATGGTGCGGCAGTGGCAGGAGTTCTTCCATGGCAACCGCTATGCGGAGTCGTACATGGACGCCCTGCCCAACTTCGTTAAGCTTACCGAGGCCTACGGCCACATCGGCATGCGCATCGACAAGCCGGAAGACGTCGAGCCGGCACTCAGGGAAGCGTTCAGCCGCAAGAACGACCTCGTGTTCATGGACTTCATCACCGATCAGACCGAGAACGTTTTTCCGATGGTGCCGGGCGGCAAAGGCCTTTCGGAAATGATCCTCGTTTAATTCAAAAAATGCGTCACATCATCTCCCTACTCATGGAGAACGAGCCGGGCGCGCTGTCGCGCGTCGCCGGCCTGTTCTCGGCGCGCGGCTACAACATCGAGTCGCTGACCGTTGCTCCTACCGAAGATCCGTCGTTGTCGCGCATGACGGTCGTGACATCCGGTTCCGACGACGTGATCGAACAGATCAACAAGCAGTTGAACAAGCTGGTCGACGTCGTCAAAGTCGTGGATTTGTCCGGCGGCGACCACATCGAGCGCGAGCTGATGCTGGTCAAGGTGCGCGCATCGGGCAAGGATCGCGAAGAGATGAAGCGCATGGCGGAAATCTTCCGCGGGCGCATCGTCGATGTGACGGACAAGGCATACACCATCGAGCTCACCGGCACCGGAGCGAAGCTCGATGCATTTCTGGGGGCACTCGAACAGGGTGTCATCCTGGAAACGGTGCGCACGGGTGCCTCGGGTATCGGCCGGGGCGAGCGCATTCTGAAGGTTTAGTCAGGGGTGAGGAGGGCGGAGTGAGGAGGAAAGCAGTGCGTTGACCCCTCACCCCTCACTCCCTGCCCATCACCGCATTTATTTCAAGAGGCGATCATGAAAGTTTTCTACGACAAGGACGCAGACCTGCGTCTGATCAAGAGCAAAAAAGTCACCATCCTCGGTTATGGTTCGCAAGGCCACGCCCATTCGCTCAACCTCAAGGATTCCGGCGTCAAGGTGACGGTCGGCCTGCGCAAGGGGGGCGCGTCCTGGGACAAGGCGAAAAAGGCCGGGCTGGAAGTCAAGGAACTGGCCGACGCCGTGAAGAACGCGGACTTCGTGATGATCCTGCTGCCGGATGAGCATATCGGCGACGTTTACAAGGAAATCGAAGGCAGCATCAAGAAGGGCGCGGCACTCGCCTTCGCCCATGGCTTCAACATCCATTTCGGCCAGGTCACGCCGCGCGTGGACCTGGACGTGGTCATGGTGGCGCCGAAAGCGCCAGGACATACGGTGCGCTCGACTTATGCGCAAGGCGGTGGGGTGCCGATGCTGATCGCCATCCACCAGAATCCCTCGAAGAAGGCGCGCGACCTGGCGCTGTCCTACGCCGCGGCGATCGGCGGCGGCAAGGCCGGCATCATCGAAACCAATTTCCGCGAGGAGACCGAGACCGACCTGTTCGGCGAACAAGTCGTGCTGTGCGGCGGCACCACCGCGCTGATCCAGGCGGGATTCGAGACACTGGTCGAAGCGGGCTACGCGCCTGAAATGGCCTACTTCGAATGCCTGCATGAACTCAAGCTGATCGTCGACCTGATCTACGAAGGCGGCATCGCCAACATGCGTTATTCGATTTCGAACAATGCGGAGTATGGCGACTTCACCCGCGGTTCGCGCATCATCACCGAGGAGACGCGCAAGGAAATGCGCAAGATCCTCAAGGAAATCCAGACCGGGGCCTATGCGCAGGAATTCCTGCTGGAGAACAAGACGGGCGCGACCAAGCTGGGCGCCATGCGCCGCATCGGCCGCGAGCACCAGATCGAGATCGTCGGCGGCAAGCTGCGCGAAATGATGCCCTGGATCAAGGCCAACCGGCTGGTCGACAAGTCGAAGAACTAGTGAGGAGAAAGGGGAGAGGGGTGAGGAGCATACTGCGCTTTACCACCTGACCCCTCACTCCTTACTCCTCGCCGCCTTCCGCCATGCAATCTAACTACCCCCACCCCATCATCGCCAAAGAAGGCTGGCCGTTCCTGGCAGCCGGACTCGTCGTGTCGATAGTGGTTACCCTCGGGTGGGGCTGGTGGTCGGTTCCGTTCTGGCTGACAACGCTGTTCATCCTGCAATTTTTCCGCGATCCGCCGCGATCCGTGCCCGCCGATGCGGACGCCGTGGTTTCACCGGCGGACGGACGTATCGTCGCCGTGGAAAAAACGCGGGACCCTTATCTGAATCGCGACGCGCTCAAGATAAGCGTGTTCATGAATGTCTTCAACGTGCACTCGAATCGCAGTCCGGTGGACGGTGAAGTGAAGAAGAGCTGGTATTTCCGCGGCCGCTTCCTGAACGCCGCGCTCGACAAGGCGTCGCTAGAAAACGAACGCAACGCCTTGTGGATCCATGCCGACAGCGGCGCGGAAGTGACCTGCGTGCAGGTTGCCGGACTGATTGCACGCCGCATTCTTTGCTACGTTCAAAACAAGGATCGGCTCAAGCGCGGACAACGCTTCGGCTTCATCCGTTTCGGCTCGCGCGTGGATGTGTATCTGCCACTGGACGCCAAGCCGCAAGCTGCCGTCGGCGACAAGGTTTTTGCCGGGGAAACCATCCTGGCGCGGCTGCCGGTCAAATCGTGAGCCTGCAGTGAACCATCCCGTGCCCAAGGCCCGATGGCTCAGCCGCACCGGCATCCGCCGCACCGGCATCTACTGGCTTCCCAATGCCATCACCACTTGCGCGCTGTTCGCGGGCTTTTATGCCATCGTGCAGGCAATGAACCTGCAGTTCGAACTTGCGGCGCAGGGGATATTCGCGGCAATGGTGTTCGACGGCCTCGACGGCAGGGTGGCGCGGCTGACCCGCACGCAGAGCGAATTCGGCGCCGAATACGACAGCCTGTCCGACATGGTGTCCTTCGGCGCGGCACCGGCGCTGGTGATCTACGAATGGTCGCTGAAGGGCATGGGCAAGCTGGGCTGGTTCGCCGCCTTCGTCTATTGCGCCTGTGCGGCGTTGCGCCTGGCGCGCTTCAATACCAATATCGATCTGGTCGACAAGCGCTATTTTCAGGGCCTGCCGAGTCCGGCTGCGGCCGGGCTGATCGCGGGGCTGGTCTGGGCGATGGAATCCTACGATGTGGCCCGCGCCGACGTTCCGCTGCTCGCCTGGGGACTGACGCTGTTCGCCGGCATCACCATGGTCAGCAGCGTGCGTTTCTGGAGCGGCAAGGACATCAACCTGCGCAAAAGCGTGCCGTTTCGCGTACTGGTGATCATTGCGCTGAGCGTCGTGGCGCTGATGCAGGTCGCCAACAATCTGCCGGAAGTCCTGTTCAGCCTGTTCGCGATTTATGCCGGTTCGGGCTATGCCATGTGGGCCTGGGGACGGCTGCGCAGGAAGCCCGGCGCCCCACCCAGCGCACCATAGAGGCGGAATCTGGGGCTTGCGAAGCCCGAAAAATCTGCTTATAGTCCGGCACATGTATTCCCATCAGCACGGCCAACCCGGTCTTTTTCTTGTCGGCAATCTGCTGACCGGCCTGCTGCTGCGCCCCGCGCGCACATAAACTAACTCCAATCCCGCAGTACCCAAGCCCGCCCAAGCAGAAGCCAGGCGGTGGTGGCTCATCAAAATTGCGCGAGTACACGACATGAACCGAGACCCTTCGCAGAAATACCGTCCGTTTGCCCCGGTCCCCTTGCCCGACCGGACCTGGCCCAATCAAGTCATCACCCGACCGCCGGTCTGGTGCAGCGTCGACCTGCGCGACGGCAACCAGGCGCTGATCGAGCCGATGGATGCGGAGCGCAAGCTGCGCATGTTCATGCTGCTGCTCAAAACCGGCTTCAAGGAAATCGAGATCGGATTTCCCGCCGCTTCCCAGACCGATTTCGATTTCGTGCGCAAGCTGATCGAGGAAAAGCTGATCCCCGACGACGTCACGGTGCAGGTGCTGACGCAGGCACGCGAACCGCTGATCCGCCGCACTTTCGAATCGCTGCGCGGCGTGAAGCGCGCCATCATGCATTTGTACAACTCCACGTCGACCGTGCAGCGGCGGGTTGTGTTCGGCCTGGACAAGCCGGGCATCGTCGACATTGCCGTGGAGGGCGCGCGAGTTGTGCTCGACTGCGCGAAGCGGCAGCCGGACACTGATTGGGTCTTCCAGTATTCGCCGGAAAGCTTTACCGGCACCGAACTGGATTTCGCCGTCGAAATCTGCGATGCGGTCAACGCGGTATGGCAACCGACGCCGCAGCAGCCGGTCATCCTCAATTTGCCGGCCACGGTGGAGATGGCGACCCCCAACGTTTACGCCGATCAGATCGAGTGGTTCAGCCGGCACATCAGGAATCGCGACAGTGTCGTGTTGTCCGTGCATCCGCACAACGACCGCGGCTGCGCGGTGGCTGCGGCGGAGCTTGCCGTCATGGCCGGGGCCGACCGCATCGAAGGTTGCCTGTTCGGCAATGGCGAACGCACCGGCAACGTCGACCTCGTTACGCTTGCGCTCAATCTCTACACTCAAGGCATTGATCCCGGACTCGATTTCTCCAACATCAATGCTGTCATCCGCACGGTCGAGCACTGCAACCAGCTGCCGGTGCATCCGCGCCACCCCTACGGCGGCGAACTGGTATTCACGGCTTTTTCCGGTTCGCACCAGGACGCGATCAAGAAGGGCCTCGCCGCGCGCAAGTCCACGGACCTCTGGGAAGTGCCTTACCTGCCGATCGATCCGGCCGACCTCGGTCGTGCCTATGAAACGGTTATTCGCGTCAACAGCCAGTCGGGCAAGGGCGGCATCGCCTATCTGCTCGAGCGCGATTTCGGCTTGACCCTGCCGCGCCTGCTGCAGATCGAGTTCAGCCAGGTGATCCAGGCCATCACGGATGCGAGCGGCAAGGAGCTCTCCTCGATCGCGATCAAGGCCGCGTTCGACAAGGAGTATCTGGAGAGCGAGCGGCCTCTCGCCTACATCGAGCATCGCATCACCCATGAGGCCGGCCACGGCGAAGTCGAAAATGTCACGGCGCGGCTGAAATTCAACGGGCACGAGATCGCCATTGCCGGCAAGGGCAACGGACCGGTGGATGCCTTCGTGCGCGCGCTATGCGAGGGCTGCGGCATCGACGTCCACGTCATGAACTACCACGAGCACGCGGTCGGGAGCGGCGAGGATGCGACTGCAGTTGCCTATGTGCAGATCCGCATCGGGCGCGACCAGACACTGTATGGCGCCGGCATGCACGGCAACATCGTCACCGCGACGTTGCGGGCGGTGCTCTCGGCGGTCAATCGTGCGGCAGCCAAGGGATTGATCACGGTACGGGAGCCGGTGCAGCGCGTTGCCGCGGCATGAACCGACGCCTGAAATTGCAGGCGAAGCCCGCTCCCGCAGCGGGCTTTTTTTTGGCTGCGGGCAGTATTCCCGGCAACAAGATAAACTCCGGGCTAATTCTGGTATTTTTCCCGGTATTCATTCCGGCCGCATGGGCCGACCTTTCCGATGGCGAGCGAACCAAAATCAAATCTGCACAGGATCGTCATCGTCGGCGGCGGAGCCGGCGGTCTCGAACTGGCCACGCAACTCGGCAGAAAGCTGGGCAGGCGCAGGAAGGCGTTGATCACGCTGGTCGACCGCTCGCGCACGCACCTGTGGAAGCCCCTGCTGCACCAGGTCGCCGCAGGCAGCATGGACCTGAACGATCACGAGCTCGACTATCTGTATCAGGCGCGCTGGCATCATTTCCAGTTCCGCCTCGGCAGAATGGTTGGGCTCGACCGTGCCGCAAAGGAAATCCATCTCGCGCCGACGTTCGACGAGGCCGGCCGCGAAGTCCTGCCCGCGCGCGGGATCGCATACGACACACTGGTCCTTGCGGTGGGCAGTACCACCAACGATTTCGGCACGCCAGGCGCGGCGGAACATGCGATCTCGCTGGACAATCCCCAGCAGGCGGCGTTGTTTCATTCGCGCCTGCTCAATGCGTGCCTGCGCGCGAACGCGCAACAGGGCCAGCTCGCGTCCGGGCAACTGCATATCGCCATCATCGGCGCCGGGGCCACGGGCGTGGAACTGGCGGCCGAGCTGCACAACACCATCCGTGAATTCCTGTCCTTCGGCCTGGATCGCATCAATCCCGAGAAGGACATCAAGATTACCATCGTCGAAGCTGCGCCCAAGATCTTGCCGGCGCTTTCGGAGCGTTTGTCGACTGCGGTACTCGGCTTGCTGAAGAAACTGAACGTCGATGTGCTTGCCGGTGAGCGCGTGATCGAGGTGTCGTCCCATGGCGTGAAAACGGCAACCGGCCGGGAGATTCCCGCGGAACTGGTGATGTGGGCGGCAGGCATCAAGGCGCCCGATTTCCTCAAGGATATCGGCGGACTGGAGACCAATCGCATCAACCAGCTCGTGGTCGCGCAAACCCTGCAAACGACGCGCGATCCGGACATCTTTGCATTCGGCGACTGCGCAAGCTGTCCGTGGCCGGAAAAGAAGACTCCGGTGCCGCCGCGTGCCCAGGCGGCGCATCAGCAGGCTTCGCATCTGTACAGGATGCTTCCACGCCACTTGCGCCGAGAATCGCTGCGCCCATACGAGTATCGCGATTTCGGATCGCTGATCTCGCTGGGAAAATTCAGCACTGTCGGCAGCCTGATGGGCGCCGTCACGCGCGGCAGCGTCATAATCGAAGGCCTATTCGCCAAGATCATGTACCTGTCGCTGTACAAGATGCACGAGTTCGCGCTGCACGGATTCACCAAGGTCTTCCTCGATACGCTGGCGCGCATCATCACGCGGCGCACCGAGCCGCACATCAAACTGCACTGAGCGGCGCGATGTCGCGCGGTTACCTGAATTTTGTTCCGGGCCTCGCAGCGGCAATCGCGATTGCCGCGTGCTCATCCGTTGCCTATTCGCCAAGACCGCTCGATCCCGAAGCGACCACATCGGAATTCCTGGACCGCTCCGGCGATGTCGATGGCCTGAAGCGGTTTGCGGCGGCAAACGGCTACGCTGCGGGGGCTTGGCCGCCGCAGCAATGGGGCCTGAAGGAGCTGACGCTGGCCGCCCTGTATTTCCATGCGGATATTCGTACTGCGCAGGCGCGTGCCGAAATTGCGTACGCGGAACTCGGTTCCGCAGCGCAGCCCCGGTCCTGGTCGGGAAGGCTGAAACCCGAATATCACAGCCGCACGCTTCCCGAGGCGGACGGCCCCTGGACTCTCGGGCTCGAACTGGAAATTCCGCTGGTTGCGCAGGGCAAGCGCGCCGCGCGGGCCGAGCGCAGCGCGTTCCTCGCGGATGCCGCCGATCTCGACATTGCCAATGCAGCGTGGCTGGTGCGCGCCCGCGTGCGCGACCGTTATCTCGACCTGCAGGCGAGCCGCGATACGCTGGCATCGCTCGACGCACAACTGGCTGCGCGCAAGGACATGGTCGGTCTGGTAAATCGCCGCGTGGAGGCAGGGTTGCTGTCGGCGCGCGATCTCGGGGCCGAGCGCGTGAATTATTCCCAGCTCGAACTGTTGCGCAGCCAGGAACTGGGCAGGCAGCAGCGTGCGCAGGGTGAGCTCGCGGCGGCACTTGGACTGTCGCTGGACGTGGTCGAGCGCATGAAGCTGCGTTTCGATGCGGACGCGCCACCGCAGACGGACATGGACACCGGCGCGCTGCGGCGCCTGGCTTTGCGCAATCGTCTGGACGTGCATCGCAAGCTGCTGGAATTCGGCGCAGCCGATGCCGATGTCAAGGCAGCCGTGGCGGCGCAAAACCCGGACGTGACGCTCGGGCCGGGCTATACGTGGGACCAGGGCGACAACATCTGGTCGCTGGCGGTGGGCATGTCGCTGCCGCCGGCGGCGCAGACGCGAGCTGCGATCCGGGAAGCGCAGGCGCGCCGTGAACTCGCGGCGGAGCAGTTTTCGGCAATCCAGGCCGATGCCATTTCGCTCGTCGAGCTCGCAGGTGCGCAATATCGCCTGGCGCGCGATCGCCTGGCGGGCGCCGATCAACAGTTGCAGATGCAGCGGGAGCAGGAATCCCGGGTGAGCCGCCAGCTCGAATCGGGCGCCGCCGATCGCATGCAGCGTGTCGCCGCGCGTATCGATACGCTCGCAGCGGAAACGATCCAGCAGGCGGCGGTCGTCGAACTGCGCCAGACCATCGCCCGTCTGGAGGACGCCGTGCAGCGCCCGCTGCTTGGTGATTTCGAGGCATTGCCGGTTGTGCAAGCGACGCGCTCTGCCAGGGTAACCAAGCCATGAAGTTGCGTCCGGCCCACGCGATCATTGCGGTGATGGCAGGGGTCATCACTTTGCTGTCGTGGGCCGTGATTTATTACTCGCGCGACGAACTGGGCACGCAGGCGGAAAAACACGATGACCGGATCAAGTCCGTTTCGACCGCGGGCGTCGAGGACGGACGACCGGTCGTGCGCATATCGGCGCAAAGCCAGCAAGCCGCCGGCATTGCCGTTCAAACCCTGCAATCGGCAAAGCGAGAAGCCGCAGCCGAGGCTTACGGCATGGTGGTGAACCTGCAGCCGCTGGCGGAATTGCGCGGCCGCTACTTCGCCGCGACGGCAGAATCCAGGGCGGCGCGCGCAACGCTCGCCGTCGCGGAGTCCGACTACCGGCGCATGGAGCTGCTGTTTCGCGACGATCGCAATGTATCGGAGCAGGCAATGAAGGCCGCGCAGGCCCGCTATCAGTCCGAACTCGCGCGGCAGGCCGCGGCCGATCAGGCCGCAGCGAGCATCCGCGATGCGATTCGCGGTACCTGGGGCGAAACGGTGACGGGATGGGCGGTCAATCCCGATTCGCAGACGATGCGTTCGCTGCTTCAACAGACCGCATCTCTGGTTCAACTCGTATTTCCCTACGACCTTCCGCACGCGGCTGTGCGCGGCAAGATTGTCGTCGCACCGGCGATGGCGCGGGATAATTCGCACCCGGCGAGCTTCGTCGCCGCATCCCCGCAGATCGATCCAGGTTATCCGGGCGAGACCTATTTCTACCTGGTCAACGGCGGCGGCTTGCGTTCCGGCATGCGCGTCGCCGCCCGCATCAGGATGGGCAGTGCGCCGGTGAGCGGCGTCATCGTGCCATCGGTCGCGGTGGTCTGGCACGCCGGCAAGGCCTGGGCTTACGTCAAGGATGACGACGAAAACAGTTTCGCGCGCTTCGAGGTTTCCACCGCGGATGAAATGGAAGGCGGCTGGTTCAACACCACTGGCTTCGACGCCGATGACGAAGTCGTCGTCAGCGGCGCGCAGTTGCTGCTCTCCGAGGAACTCAAATATCAAATCCGGAACGAGAATGAAGATTAATAAATCTTCACCGCAGAGGCGCAGAGGCGCAGAGGTTCGCAGAGAAAAGCATGACCTGACAAAGAACTCTTCAATTACCTCGTTGCCGCATCTACATTTTCGAGGTGTCAGGTTTCCTTTGCGTTTCCTCTGCGCCTTCGCGCCTCTGCGGTTAACGGTATTTTCTAGGTCTTGATCTCGTACATCGTCCGCCAGTCCATCCGCTACCCCGGCGTGATCGTCTCGCTGGCGCTGACGATTGTCGTCTACGGACTCTTTACGCTGTCGCGTGCGCATCTCGATTTGTTCCCGGAATTTTCACCGAGCCAGGTCGTGATCCAGACCGAGGCGCCCGGACTCTCCGCCGAACTGGTCGAGTCCCAGGTTTCCCAGCCGATCGAGAATGCGCTGTCCGGCGCCTCCGGTCTCGAGAGCCTGCGCTCGCAATCGATTCCCGGTCTGTCCGTCGTGCACGTTTATTTTCAAGACGGTTCCGACATCTATCGCAACCGGCAGGTGGTGAGCGAACGCCTCGGCGCGCTTACGGCGCAACTGCCCAAAGGCATCGTGCCGGCGATGACTCCGCTCACTTCATCTGCAAGCACCGTTCTCGGCATCGGCATCACGTCCGGCAAGCGCAGCCTGATGGAGTTGCGCACATTGGTGGACTGGGTGATTCGTCCGCATTTGCTTGCCGTGCATGGCGTGGCGGAAGTGAACGTGTTCGGCGGCGACGTGCGCCAGTGGCAGATCCAGGTCGATCCGGAAAAACTCCATCGTTACGGCATGGCGCTGGAGGACGTGGTCGGTGCGGCTCGCCGCGCGACCGGGGTGGCGGGCGCCGGCTTCGTGAAAACGCCGAACCAGCACATCCTACTGCAGGTCGATGTGCAACCGGACGCAGTCGCGGACGTTGCCCGCGCTGTGCTTGCCTATCGCGACGGCCGCGTCGTGCGCATTGGCGATCTGGCCCAGGTTGTCGAGGGCGCTGCGCCGTCGATCGGTGCCGCCGCAATCGACGGCACGCCCGGCGTATTCATGATGGTGCAGGGCCAGCTCGGCTCGAATACGCATGCTGTCACCCAGGATCTGGAAGTCGCCCTGGCCGAACTCAAGCCGCTGCTGGAAAAGGAAGGCGTAAAGCTGCACCCGCAGTTGTTCCGACCGGCTAACTTTATCGAAACCGCCGTGCGCAACGTTCAGCGCGACATTCTCATCGGTTCGCTGCTCGTGGTCGTCGTGCTGTTCCTGTTCCTGTTCAACGCCCGCACCGCCTTCGTCTGCGCCACCGCAATCCCGGTCTCGCTGCTGGCCGCGGTGCTGATGCTGGATTATTTCAACGTCACGCTCAACATCATGGTGATGGGCGGGCTGGCGATCGCGCTCGGCGAAGTCGTGGACGACGCAATCATCGATACCGAGAACATTTTCCGCCGCATGCGGCTCAATCGCGCTTCGTTGCAGCCGCGACCGGTGTGGGAAGTTGTGCTGGCTGCTTCCGTGGAAGTGCGCAGCTCGGTGGTTTACGCGACCTTCATCGTCGCGCTGGTGTTCGTGCCGCTGCTGACCCTCGGCGGCGTCGCCGGCAAGTTGTTCGCGCCGCTCGGCCTTGCGTATATCTTCTCCATCCTCGCTTCGCTGCTGATTGCGGTGACGCTGACGCCGGCGCTTTGTTACCTGCTGTTGTCGCGCGCGGAGCTGAAGGCCGAGGATCCGCCCTTCGTGCGCTGGCTGAAACCGAAATATCTGTCGGTGCTCGGCCGCATCGAGCGCTATCCGGGACGCGTCATCAGCGTGACCGGCATCGTGATCGCGCTCGGCATCGGCCTGCTGCCGCTGTTCGCGGGACAATTCATTCCCGCGCTGCGCGAAGGCCACTACATCATGCACATGTCGGCGGTGCCGGGGACGTCGGAAGAGGAATCCCTGCGCATTGGCCGCAAGGTGTCGCAGGCGATCGGTTCCATCAAGGGCGTGCAGTCGGTGGCGCAATGGGTCGGGCGTTCGAAGAACGGCGCCGACACGTTCGGCACGCACTACAGCGAGTTCGAAGTCGAGATCGGCGCGTTGTCGGGAAAAGAGCAGGTGCGTATCCTGCAGGAAATCCGGGAAACGCTTTCAGGCCAGCGCGGCGGCGCCTTTCCGGGGGCGACTTTCGCGGTCAATACCTTCCTCACGGAGCGCATCGAGGAAACCATCACCGGTTATGCCGCGCCGTTCGTGGTGAATCTGTACGGCTCGTCGCTCGACTTGCTGGACCGCGATGCCCTGGCAATTGCCTCTAAACTCGTTGAAGTGCCGGGCGCACGCGACGTCCAGATCCAGGCGCAGCCCGGCGCGCCGCAGTTGTCGATCCGCCTGCGCCATGAGCGCGTTGCCGCACTTGGCCTGCAACCGCTGGCCGTGCTGGAAGCGGTGCAGACCGCGTACGAGGGCGCGCAGGCTGCGCAGATTTTCCGCGGCAACCAGGTCATCGACCTGGTGGTCGTGCTGGACCCGGCGCACCGCAACCGCATCAACGAAGTGTCCGCCCTGCCGCTGCGCAATCCTGATGGCCGGCTCATCAGACTGGGCGATGTCGCGGACATTGAGATCACCGGCGGGCGCTACAAGATATTGCACGACGGTGGACGGCGCATCCAGACCGTGACGGCCAGCGTCGAGGGCCGCGACGTCGAGCAATTCGAGCGCGCAGCCCGCGCCCACATCGGCGCCGAAGTAAAGCTGTCCGCGGGCAACTACGCCGTCTACTCGGGCACCGCGCAGGCACAGGCGCAGGCGCGTTCCGACCTGCTGCTGCATTCGGCATTGGCGGGTATCGGCATTTTCCTGCTGCTCTACATCGCCTTCAACAACCTGCACAATCTGCTGATCACCTTCGTCAACCTGCCGTTCGCGCTGATTGGCGGCGTGATCGCCGTATTCGCCACCGGCGGCTGGATGTCGCTCGGCTCGCTGGTGGGTTTCGTCACGCTGTTCGGCATCACGCTGCGCAACTCCATCATGCTGGTGTCGCATTACCAGCATCTGGTGGAGGTGGAGCGGCTGCCGTGGAACGCCGAGACCGCGATGCGCGGCGCGGCCGAGCGCCTGCCCTCGATTTTAATGACGGCACTGGTCACTGCGCTGGGGCTGATGCCGCTTGCACTCGGCAGCGGCGAACCTGGACGGGAGATCGAAGGTCCGATGGCGACCATCATCGTCGGGGGATTGGCCACCTCGACCCTGCTCAATCTGCTGGTGCTGCCGGCGATCCTGCTGCATTTCGGCCGCTTCGCGCCGGCCGACGACGTAAGGCGGGGTTGATCTGCGCGACCAAGTCATTACATAGCACGACTATCCACTGCATTTGAAGGGCCGCCAAGGAGAGCCCGGTTATGTCGACGATTGCATTGACCAAGGACAATTTCGAGCAGGTCGTGACCGGCAACGATACGGTCATCGTG
>JANXPQ010000363.1 GCA_025357235.1 Betaproteobacteria bacterium | reverse complement strand
GTCCGCCGCAGCATGCCGAGCGTTTCGCGCACGAACCAGTCGCCGGCAAAGGCTTTCAGTGCCGCGTCGCACGCCAGCACTTCATCCGCGGCGCCGCGCGTCTTCAGAATCCACATGCCGATGTCGAGGTCGTTGGTGCGCAGCATCAGGATGGCGTCGTCGAGTTCGCGCGCCATCTGCAATGGCCACCATTGCGAACCCGCGGCGTGGATGCCGGCCAGGTCTGTCGGTTGCGTGCCCTTCGGCGCAAAGACGGTGATGGTCGCGGTGCGCGCATTGCGATCGATGCCGATGTCCACCTGGCTGTAGTGGTAGCCGGCGCTGTCCACCGTGCGTGAAAGCGGCGTCAACGCGATACCCCGGCCCGATCCTGCGCGCCTGCTCTGCACGGCGAGCGCAACGACGCGCGCCTTTATTGCGTCGCCAAACTGTTGAGGCTTGGCGACCTCGTCGACCAGCTTCCATTGTTTCGCGCGATCCGCCCGCACGCCCTCGGAGGTCGAGCAGAACACGTCCGCCAGGTCGCGACGCACCTTCCTCTTGTCGGTCAGCCGCGTCAGCCCGCCCGTGCCGGGCAGCACGCCGAGCAATGGCACCTCGGGCAGGCTCACGGTCGAGGAACGGTCGTCGATCATCAGGATCTCGTCGCACGCGAGCGCGAGTTCATAGCCGCCACCGGCGACCGTGCCGTTCACCGCGGCGAGGAATTTCAGTCCGCCGTCCCGGCTCGAATCCTCGATGCCGTTGCGCGTTTCATTGGTGAACTTGCAAAAGTTCACCTTCCATGCATGCGAGGATAGTCCCAGCATGTAGATGTTCGCGCCGGAGCAGAACATGCGTTCCTTCGCACTGGTGATGACCACGCATTTGACTTCCGGATGTTCGAACCGCACACGGTTGAGCGCATCGTAGAGCTCGATATCCACGCCGAGATCGTAGGAGTTGAGCTTGAGCTTGTAGCCCGGCTTCAATCCTTTTTCCTCGTTCACGTCCATCGACAGCGTGGCGGTCTCGCCGTCGAATGAAAGGCGCCAGTGAACGTAGCGGTCGGGGTGCGTATCGTAGGTGGTCGGCGGCTGTGCGCCGGCCTTGTCGTCAAGCACTGCGTTCATGATTCTCTCCTCGCCTCAGGCCGCGGTTGTGCGCTTGAGGTCTTTCAGGCTTTGTTTCTGGCTGCGTCCGGCCGTATCCACCACCGCGTCCGCCTGTCCATATAGCGTGGCCCGGCTTAGCAGGATTCGTTTCAGGTCGGCCATCGCCTGCGCGTTGCCTTCCATCGGCCGCATATCGCCCTGCGCCATGACGCGCGACATGTGTTCTTCGGGTTTCGCTTTGAGCCAGACGGTGAAGCAGGACGAACGCAACAGGTCGTAGGTAGCGGGCTCGGAGACGATGCTGCCGCCGGTGGCGATCACGCAGCGGGGCTGGCTTTCCAGCATTTTTTCCAGGCAGCGCTGCTCGTAGCGGCGATAGCCTTGCTGGCCGTAGAGCAGAAAAATTTCCGACAGGCTGGTGCCGGCTTCGCGCTCGATCTCGCGGTCGAGCTCGATGAACGGCACTTTCAGTTCGGCGGCGAGCGCTTCGCCCAGCGTCGACTTGCCGGCGCCTCGCAGGCCGATCAGCGCGATGCGTTCGCTGCGCCCGGCCGGATTGCCGCCATGGTCGCGCTGCAATTGTGCGCGCACGCGCGCCAGTCGCTGCTTCGGCAGGCGCTGCAGGAATTCATGGATCAGCATCAGCTCCAGTGCCTGGCCTTCGTTCTCGCGCAACAGCTCGGCCGGCGGCAGGCCCAGCGTGCCGGCCACCTGCCGCAATAGCAGTACCGATATATTGCCGCGGCCTGCTTCCAGTTCAGCCAGATAGCGTTCGGAGACGGCTGATTCGCGTGCCAGCGCCTTGCGCGTCAAGCCGCGCCGGACGCGCGCATCCCGCACCCTCTCGCCCAGGCGCGCGAGGAAATCCCAGTCGGCAGCGGCCTCGGCGTTCGCCGGCTTCGGATCGCGCGCGCCCATCAGTCAGGAGTGGAGCATGCAAGATAATTCATATTTGGATATTGCAGTGCATGATAATACATACCGTATCATAGTCCATAATTGCGCCCTATCAACCACCGGCGCACTGGGGGAAGGGCAGTGGATCTGGAACTGAACATCCTGGTGGGCACCCAGACTGGCGTGGCACAGCTGGTCGCCCAGGAGATCGAGTTGCGGCTCGATGGCGAGGGCTTGCGCATCAAGACACGGCTGATGGACGACATCGACGCGACTGTATTCAAAAATGGCGGCGTCTTCCTGATATGTACGTCGACCTACGGGCAGGGAGATGTTCCCGATGGTGCAAGGCCGTTCTACGATGAGCTGCTGAACAGTCGACCGAACCTCTCGAATGTCCGCTATGGCCTGATCGGGCTCGGCGACAAGGGCACCCACGCCGCCACCTTTTGCTTCGCGGCGAAGAAATTCGACAAGATTCTGGGTGAACTGGGGGCGGTGCGCATCGGCGAGCCCTTGTTCAACGACTCCAATACGGAGTTGCCCGAGAACGAAGCCGCACAATGGATGGAAGGGTGGATCGTACTGTGCCGGACCGAACTTGCGCAGACGACTTGATAGTTTCAAGACCAAACCCAACACGGAGGCACAGAGGACACGGAGGACACGGAGAAAAGCAAGGCAGGGCGGCGGGGAAGCAAACAAGTCATCGCCTTCGTCATTTTTCCCGTGCCTGGCATTTGCCCTCCTCCGTGTTCTCCGGTTTTCTCCGTGCCTCTGTGTTGGGTGTTGAATTAGAGGGTTGGGGGAGAAAGCGTGACTGGATTGAGCAAGGCTGACCACAGCGTCAGCCCGCCCTTGATCGACATTCCGCGCGACTACAACGCGGCGCACGACCTCGTCGAGTGCAATCTCGTTGCAGGTCGCGGCGGCAAGACGGCGTACATCGATGACCAGGGACGCTACACGTTCGCGGAACTGGCCGAGCGCGTCAACCGCGCCGCCAACGCGCTGACCGGGCTCGGCCTGGAAATGGAAAGCCGCGTCATGCTTGCGCACCTGGATACGATCGATTTTCCCAGCGTATTCCTCGGCGCGATCAAGGCGGGCATCGTGCCGGTCACGGCGAATACGCTGCTGACCACCGCCGACTACAAGTTCATGCTGGAGGACAGCCGCGTGCGCGCGCTGATCGTCTCCGAAGCCTTGCTGCCGGTTATCCAGCCGCTGCTGAATGACCTGCCGCTTCTCAAGCATGTGATCGTCTCCGGCAAGGACGCGCACGGACATCTGCATCTTCAGCAACTCATGTCGCAGGCCGGGACGCGGTTCGCGCCAGCGCCGACGCTGTCGGACGACATCTGCTTCTGGTTGTATTCCTCGGGCTCCACCGGCACGCCGAAAGGCGCCGTGCACATTCATTCGAGCCTGATCCAGACCGCGGAACTGTATGCGAAGCCCATCCTTGGCATCCGCGAAGACGATGTCGTGTTCTCGGCGGCCAAGCTGTTCTTCGCTTACGGACTCGGCAATGCGCTGACGTTTCCCCTGGCTGTTGGCGCCACGGCGATATTGATGGCGGAACGCCCGACGCCCGCCGCGGTATTCAAGCGCCTCAAGGAACATCGTCCGACGATCTTCTACGGCGTGCCGACGCTCTACGGTGCGCTGCTTGCCAGTCCCGATCTGCCCGGCCGGAAGGAACTCGCGCTGCGCGTGTGCACTTCGGCCGGCGAGGCGCTGCCTGCGCATTTGGGCCGTCGCTGGACGGAGCATTTCGGTGTGGAGATCCTCGATGGAATCGGTTCCACCGAGATGCTGCACATTTTCATTTCCAATCGTCCGGGAGAAGTCCGCTACGGCACGACTGGCAAACCGGTTCCCGGATATCGGATCCGGCTGGCGGACGAAGAAGGCAAAGAGGTCACGAAGGGCGAGATCGGCGAGCTGCAGATCAACGGTCCGACCAGCGCGATCCAATACTGGAACAACCGGGCGAAAACACTGGCAACCTTCGTCGGACCATGGACGCGCGCCGGTGACAAGTACACCGAGGATACGGAGGGCTATTTCACCTACGGCGGGCGTTCGGACGACATGCTAAAAGTCAGCGGCATGTATGTGTCGCCGTTCGAAGTCGAGGCGGCCCTGATGACGCATCCCGATGTGCTCGAAGCCGCCGTGATCGGCGTTGCAGACGATCAGGACCTCATCAAGCCCAAAGCTTACATCGTCACCAAGCCGGGGATCACCGTGGCTGCCGGGCTGGCCGACACGCTCAAGCGCCATGTGAAGGACCGGCTCGCGCCCTACAAATATCCGCGCTGGGTCGAATTCCTTCCCGAGCTGCCGAAAACGGCGACTGGAAAAATCCAGCGCTTCAAGCTCAGAAACCGGAATGGATGAAGGCCGGGCGGTAAACTCAATACAACCAGCACATCGAGGACCGGAAAATGCAGAATCGGAAAAGACGTGAATTGCTTATCGGCGCCGGCGCGCTTGCCGGGGCCTCGCTGCTGCCGTCGATCGCGTTTGCGCAATCGGCGAAGCTTCGCATCGGGTTCATGCTGCCGTATACAGGCACGTATGCCCAGCTCGGCGTCGCGATCGAGAACGGATTCAGGCTTGCGCTCGAACAATCCGGCGCAAAGTTCGGCGGACGCGAAGTGGAATTCTTCAAGGTCGATGACGAATCCGAACCGTCCAAGGCGACGGAAAACGCGAACCGGCTGATCACGCGCGACAAAGTCGACGTCCTCGTCGGTTCGGTGCACTCCGGCGTGGCCATGGGCATGCTCAAGGTCGCGAAGGAAAGCGGCACGCTGATGCTCATTCCGAATGCGGGTGCCGACGCCGCCACCGGCGCGCTCTGCATGCCGAATGTATTTCGCACCTCGTTTTCCAACTGGCAGCCGGTTCATCCGCTCGGCAAGGTCATGGTCGACAAGGGCCATAAGAAAGCCGTGTTCATCACCTGGAAATATGCGGCGGGCGAAGAGTCGCTGGCGTCTTTCAAGGAAGGTTTCGCCGCCGCGGGCGGAACGGTGGAGAAGGAATTGTTCGTGCCGTTTCCGAACGTCGAGTTCCAGGCGTTGCTGACCGAGATCGCCTCGCTCAAGCCCGATGCGGTTGCGTGCTTCTTCGCCGGCGGCGGTGCGGTGAAGTTCGTGAAGGATTACGCGGCGGCGGGCCTGAAGGACAAGATCCCGCTGTACGGTTCCGGCTTTCTCACCGAAGGCGTCCTCGCGGCGCAGGGCGATGCCGCCGAAGGCCTGCTCACCACGCTGCACTACGCAGACTCGCTGGACAATGCCCGCAACAGGGCCTTCCGTTCCGCCTATTCGAAAGCGTACAGGACCGAGCCGGACGTGTATTCGGTGCAAGGTTACGACACCGGCCTGCTGCTCGCGCAGGCCCTGGACAAGGTGAAGGGCGACATCGGCAACCAGAAAGCGGTGATCGCCGCGATGGAAGGCGCTGTCATCGACAGCCCGCGCGGCCAGTGGAAAATGTCGAAGGCCCACAACCCCATCCAGGACATCTATCTGCGCCGCGTCGAGAAGGGCGACAACAAGGTGCTCGGTGTCGCCTGGAAAGCCCTAGAGGATCCCGCCCGCGGCTGCAAGTTAGTCTAGG
>JANXPQ010000355.1 GCA_025357235.1 Betaproteobacteria bacterium | reverse complement strand
GTCTTCTGCCCGAAATGATCGTGCAGTTCCATGACTTCCAGGGCATTGCCGCGAAACCCCATGCGCACCTTTTCGAACAGGCTGTCCTCGTCGTAAGGCTTGACCTCCAGCCAGTCGAGTTTTTTCTTCACCCCGACCGCGTTCAGGGAAAAATATTTGTCGATGTCGTCCGCGCCGGCCAGCAATGCGGCCGGACTGCTGCCGAGCGCCTTGTCCAGATTGCGCTTGGTAACCTGGTTGAGATCCTTGTCGTAGATCCAGAGCTTTTCGCCATCGCCGACGATGACCTGTTCGTAGGGTTTGTCGTAGGTCCAGCGGAATTTTCCGGGACGCTGAAACTGCACGGTGCCGCTCGCCTGTTGCTGCACGGAACCGTTGGAATCAACGACTTCCTGGCTGAAATTCGCTTTGGCAGAGCGGGTCTGCTCGATGAACGCATGCAGCTTCTCAATCGAACCTGCACTCGCCGGCACGGCGATCAGTGACCCGGCGAGCGTTACCGCCAGCATCCAATGTATTCGCACAAGCATCTCCTCTCCTTTTCGGACCATTGCCACCTTGCGTGGTTCCTGGCCGTTTTTCGGTCCGCTCCGCTTCAGGCTTCGCTTCTGGACGGCGCGATCACCTCGCGGTTGCCGTTGGACTGCATGCTCGACACCAGTCCAGCCCGTTCCATCTGTTCGATCAGGCGCGCGGCGCGGTTGTAGCCGATGCGCAAATGCCGCTGCACCAGCGAGATCGAAGCCCGCCGCGACTTGAGCACGATATCGACGGCCTGATCGTACAGCGGATCGGCTTCCACATCGGTCTCGCCCGCCGTCCCGCCGTTTTCTGCGTCGACGTCCCCGCCCTCGAGTACATCTTCGATATATTGGGGCTGGCCACGCGATTTCAGATATTCGACCACCTTGTGCACTTCCTGGTCGGAGACGAAAGCACCATGCACCCGCTGCGGATAACCCGTGCCCGGCGGCAGATAGAGCATGTCGCCCTGCCCGAGCAACTGTTCCGCGCCCATCTGGTCGAGGATGGTCCGCGAATCGACCTTGCTGGAAACCTGGAACGATACCCGCGTCGGAATGTTCGCCTTGATCAGGCCGGTGATGACATCCACGGAAGGTCGCTGCGTCGCGAGCAGCAGGTGCACGCCGGCGGCACGCGCCTTTTGCGCCAAACGCGCAATCAATTCTTCCACTTTCTTGCCGACGACCATCATCAGGTCGGCAAGCTCGTCGATCACCACCACGATCAGCGGCAGTTCCTTCAAAGGCTCCGGGCTCTCCGGCGTAATGGTGAAAGGATTCGTCAGCGGCTTGCCCGCTTTTTCCGCTTCCCTGATCTTCTGGTTGAATCCGGAAAGATTGCGCACGCCGAAGGTCGACATCAATTTGTAGCGTCGATCCATCTCTCCGACACACCAGCTGAGCGCGTGCGCCGCCTGTTTCATGTCGGTGACTACGGGCGTGAGCAGATGCGGTATGCCCTCGTAAACCGAGAGCTCGAGCATTTTCGGATCGACCAGGATCAGTCGCACATCGTTGGCTGTCGCCTTGTACAGCAGCGACAGTATCATGGCATTGATCGCCACCGATTTGCCCGATCCGGTAGTCCCTGCAACCAGCACGTGGGGCATCTTGGCGAGATCCGCGACAATCGGATTGCCGGCGATATCCTTGCCCATCGCCAGGGTCAGCGGAGAGGCCATTTCCGCGTAGATCTTCGAGCTCAGGATCTCCGACAGCCGCACGACCTGGCGCTTCGGATTGGGAATCTCCAAACCCATGCAGGATTTGCCGGGAATAGTCTCGACCACGCGCACGCTCACGACGGACAACGCGCGCGCGAGATCTTTCACCAGATTGAGGACCTGGCTGCCCTTGACGCCGATGGCCGGCTCGATTTCGTAGCGGGTAATCACCGGACCGGGTTGCGCCGCCACGACTTTGACTTCGATGCCGAAATCGGAAAGCTTTTTCTCGATGAGCCGCGAGGTGTATTCCAGCGTCTCCGCGGACAGCATCTCCACGTCGGCGGGCGGTTCGTCGAGCAGGTGCAGCGGCGGCAGCGGCGAATCCGGCAGGTCTTCGAACAGCGGCTTCTGCTTTTCCTTGATGACGCGGTCCGACTTCGTAATGACGACCTTGGGCGGCCCGATGCGTATCGGCTCGTGTTCTTCGAAGCGTTTGCGTTCGACTTCGACGATTTCCTCGCGCTGCACCGCAGCCTGTTCGCCGACCTTGCGATCCTGCCGCGTCTGCCACCTTTCGCGCAGCGAAACATAAGCAACTTCGATTGCACTGCCGAGCTTCTCGATGATGACAACCCACGACAGACCCGTAAGCAGGGCCACTCCGACGCCCGACAGGATCAGCAGGATCAGCGTGCTGCCGGTAAAGCCGAATCCCCGGGCCATCAGCCCGCTGACCAGCTCTCCCAGCACGCCACCGGGCAACTGCGGCAGTTGTGCCTTGAGCGAATACAGACGCAGGGATTCGAATGCGCTGCTGGCGGTAATCAGGACGAAAAAGCCGATGCAGGCGACGGCGATGGAGCGGCGATCGCTCTCGGTTGCCACCTCGATGCGGCGATAGCCCCAGACGACCGCGCCGAGCAGGAACAGCACCCACCACCAGGCCGACAGTCCGAAGACGTAAAGCGCCACATCGGCAATCCAGGCGCCGGCCTTGCCCCCGGCATTGACGACCTGCGAACCCGACCCCTGATGCGACCAGCCGGGATCGGATTTGCTGTAAGTGGCGAGGATCAGGACGAGGTAGAGCGCCGCGCCGATCAGCAGCAGCCACCACGATTCGCGCAACAGCGCGGCGATCTTGGGCGGGAGTGGCTTGCGCGGTGTTTTCTGGACTGCGGACCGGGCCGCGGATGTTTTACGCAAGTGCGAATTACCTTTTCAGTTTCAAAGAATTATATCTCATGGCCGAGGCCCTCACGCAGCCCATTTTGATGCGTGGACACGGGCTTCGCGGCGCTGCTACAGTCTTGCTTTTTTGTGCATCCACCCTTAACTGAACTTCATGACCACCAAAACAAAACATTCCCGACTCCTCATCCTGGGTTCCGGTCCCGCCGGCTACACGGCTGCGGTCTATGCTGCGCGCGCCAACCTCAAACCGGTGCTGATCACCGGCATGATCCAGGGCGGTCAGCTCACGACCACCACCGAGGTAGACAATTGGCCCGCGGACGTCATGGGGGTACAGGGGCCGGAACTGATGGAACGTTTCCTCAAGCACGCCGAGCGTTTCGACACCCAAGTCATTTTCGATCATATCCACACTGTGAAGCTGGGTGAAAAACCCTTCCAGTTGATCGGCGATCAGGCCGTATACACCTGCGACGCCCTGATTATCGCAACCGGCGCGTCGGCGAAATACCTAGGCCTGCCGTCTGAAAGCGCATTCATGGGAAAAGGCGTCTCCGGCTGCGCGACTTGCGACGGCTTCTTCTATAAAGGCCAGGATGTTGCCGTGGTCGGCGGTGGCAATACCGCGGTCGAAGAGGCGCTATACCTGTCCAACATCGCCAGGACCGTGACCGTCGTGCACCGACGCGACAAATTTCGCGCGGAAGCGATTCTGATCGACCGGCTGACGGAAAAATCGAAGACCGGCAACGTCAGGCTCGAGTGGGACCACACATTGGAAGAAGTGCTGGGCGACAAGAAAGGCGTCAACGGCATCCGCATCCGTTCGACCAGGAACAGCAATGTGCGAAATCTTCACCTGTCCGGCGTGTTCATAGCCATCGGCCACTCGCCGAATACGCAGATCTTCCAGGACCAGCTCGACATGGTCGATGGCTACATCGTCACCAAGAGCGGCAACCAGGGCGGCGCAACCGCGACCAGCGTGCCCGGCGTGTTCGCGGCGGGCGATGTCCAGGATCATGTTTACCGGCAGGCCGTCACCAGCGCCGGTACCGGTTGCATGGCCGCCCTCGATGCGGAGAAGTATCTCGAAGAACTCGGTCACTGATCCGGATTCATCCGTGCAGTTTGCGACGAACCCATGCCCAGGCGCCCTGTCACACCGGAACCAGCGGCCGCGCACGACGCGGACGAGGAAGCCCTGCTGCACGAGGCGCTGAAAGGCGTTGCGCCGCTGCGCGATACCGGCAAGGCCACCCTGCAACGCCCGGCACCGGCGCCGATTCCGGCCCAGACATTGCGCGAAGACGAGCAGGTACTGCAGGAGAGCCTGTCCGATCAAATGCCGATGGAAGTCGGGCTGGAGACCGGCGAGGAACTGGTGTTCCTGCGCAATGGCCTGTCGAACCAGATCCTGAAGAAACTGCGCCGCGGTTTCTGGGCCACCCAGGACCATCTCGACCTGCACGGGCTGCGCACCGAGGAAGCGCAGGCGCTGATGGTCAGTTTTCTCAATGACGCGCTCAAACACGGGTTTCGCTGCGTGCGCATCGTGCATGGCAAGGGGCTGCGATCCCGAAATGCGGAACCCGTGCTGAAGAGAAAAGTGGGGAACTGGCTGAGCCAGCGCGACGAAGTATTGGCCTTCGTACAGGCGCGAGCCGAGGATGGCGGCGGCGGCGCGGTGATGGTGCTGCTCAAAGCAAAATCAAAGAAACAGGGCGCTGGACTGAGGCGCCGCTAGCGGCACAAGTGTTCCCTTGCTGAGGACTGAGGAAGCGAGGTTAAAGGTGAAAGGTAAAAGCCGAAAGTTAAGGTCCAAAGTTCGGGAAGAATCCGTGATCCCCACTTTTCCCTTTCACCTCTCAGCTTTCGCCTGCCTTTTTACACCGCTGCTTCGTCGGTCTCGCCAGTGCGGATGCGGATGACTTGCTCGACAGTGGTCACGAAAATCTTGCCATCGCCGATCTTGCCGGTGCGCGCCGCCTTCACGATCGCCTCGATCGCCTGATCGACAAGCTTGTCGGCCACGACGACCTCGACTTTGACCTTGGGCAGGAAGTCGACGACGTACTCCGCGCCGCGATAAAGCTCGGTATGGCCTTTCTGCCGGCCGAACCCTTTGACTTCCGTCACCGTCAATCCCGTGACGCCGATTTCGGAGAGCGCTTCGCGCACCTCATCGAGCTTGAACGGCTTGACCACCGCTTCGATCTTCTTCATGACGCCTGCTCCCTCGTAGTCTGCATATCCGCCGGCTGGGCGGTTACCTGGACGTCCAGTATAGACGGCCAGTCCGCCATCCGGGAAGCCGGCTCTGCTTACAGCCCGCCGCGGTATTTGTTGGTGATGGGGTAACGCCAGTCCTTGCCAAAGCCGCGCGGCGTGATGCGGATGCCCACCGGCGCCTGCCGGCGCTTGTATTCGTTGATATGCACCAGCTTGACGATCTTGTCGACATCCTCGCGCTTGTAGCCGGCGGCAACGATTTCGGCGACGCTCTGATCCTGCTCGACGTAACGCTCGACGATCGCGTCGAGCACGTCGTAAGGCGGCAGACTGTCCTGGTCCACCTGGTTGGGGCGCAATTCCGCGCTGGGCGCACGCTCGATGATCCTGTCCGGAATCGCCGCCGACAGGGTATTGCGGTAGCGCGAGAGGCGGTAGACGAATTTCTTCGTGAGATCCTTGAGCACGGCAAAACCGCCCGCCATGTCGCCGTAGAGCGTGGCGTAGCCGGTGCTCATCTCGCTCTTGTTGCCCGTGGTCAGCACGATCGATCCATGTTTGTTCGACAACGCCATCAACAGCGTACCGCGGATGCGCGACTGCAGGTTTTCCTCGGTGGCGTCGAACGGACGGTCGCCGAATTGCGGTGCCAGTGCCGTCATGAAGGTGTCGAACATCGGCTTGATCGCGATCTCGCTGTAGCGCACGCCGAGGCGCTTCACCATTTCCCGGGAATCCTCGACGCTGATATCCGCGGTGAACTGCGAGGGCATCATCACGGCATGCACTTTGTCGGCGCCAATTGCATCCGCAGCGATGCACAGGGTCAGCGCGGAATCGATGCCGCCCGACAAGCCCAGCAGCGCCCCGGGAAATCCGTTCTTGCCAAGATAGTCGCGCACGCCCAGGCAAAGCGCCTTGTAGATGCTCTCGTCGACATCCGCTTCCGGAACAATTTCTCCGGGCATCGGGCCGTCTTTGCCAATCTCGACTACGGCGAGTGCCTCCTCGAAGGCCGGCAATTGATGGGTCAGCTTACCGCGTCCATTCATCACGAAAGACGCACCATCGAACACCAGCTCGTCCTGACCACCGACCAGGTTGCAGAACACCACCGCCATGCCGGTCTCGGCCGTGCGATCGCGCACCACCTCGTAGCGGGTCCTGAGCTTGTTGATATGGAAAGGCGAAGCATTGAGCACCAGCAAGACCTGCGCCCCTTCGGCGCGTGCACGCTTGGGCGCTTCCGGCTCCCAGAGGTCCGCGCAGATGTTGATGCCGACATTGACCCCGTCGCCACCCGGCGCGGCGCGGGCCGCGCTCTCTCCTTCGGGACCCCAGACATCCTCGCAGATGTTCACGCCGACCCTGACGCCGTTGACTTCCACGACGCAGGGACTGCCATCCGACTCGAAATAGCGCTTCTCGTCGAAGACCGTGTAGTTAGGCAGATCGCGCTTGTGATAGACGGCCGCGATGCCGCCATTCTGCAACACCGAAGCAGCGTTATAGAGCCTGCCGCCGGCCTGGTGAGGGTGGCCGACGACGACGCTGATGCCCCTGACCTTCGACGCCAGCTCGGTGAGCGCGCGATCGCAGGCCTCGCGAAAATCTTCGCGCAGCAGGAGATCTTCGGGTGGATAACCGCAGAGGGAAAGTTCGGGGGTCAGCAGAATGTCCGCGCCCTGCGTCCTGGCGCGGTCCGCAAACTCGAGGATTTTTCTTGCGTTGCCGGAGAGATCCCCGACCGTGCAGTTGATCTGGCCAATCGCAATGCGCATGGCTGCTACTATAGCATC
>JANXPQ010000337.1 GCA_025357235.1 Betaproteobacteria bacterium | reverse complement strand
TTCATCAATGCAGAGCTGTGGGGACGCCCTACAGATGTGCCCTGGGCGATGATATTCCCGAACATCGACAATCTGCCGCGCCACCCTTCGCAGCTCTACGAGTTCGCTTTCGAGGGACTGGTGCTATTCGCCGTGCTCTGGTGGTTCTCGCGCAAGCCACGGCCGACGGGCGCGGTATCCGGACTGTTCCTGCTCGGCTATGGGATCCTGCGCTTCGCGGTCGAATACACCCGCGAGCCGGATGGCTTCCTCGGCCTGCTCGCGCTTGGATTCTCGATGGGACAATGGCTCAGCCTGCCGATGGCATTGAGCGGCATTGGATTGCTGGTCTGCGCCTACCGCAAAAAAAACTAGGGCCTGTTAACACAATCTGAGTCCTTCGACGATCAACGCGAAATGAATGAAGGCCACAAACATCACGTCGAGTTTCTCGAATCGCGAGAAGATTCGCCGAAATCCTTTGAGGCGGCGAAACAGGCGCTCGATCTCGTTGCGCCGCTTGTACATCTCGCGGTCGTACTCCCAGGGCGTGATTCGATTCGACTTCGGTGGCACCACGGCAATGAAGCCCAAGTCCAGGGCGAGCTGTCGGGTTCCATCGCCCTCGTAGGCGCGGTCCATGATCAAGTGCACGGGCCACTTGGGCGAACCCAGCCGACGCAGCAACTGCCGGCCTTCGGGGGCGTCGTGCGCCTGCCCAGGGGACAGTGCAAACGTTATAGCCGTTCGCGCATTCGCGGCAACCATATGAATCTTGGTGGTCCACCCACCTCGGGACTTGCCGATGGCTTGCGGACCGTTTTTTTTAACGCCCCGGTGCCATCCGGATGCACCTTGACGATCGTGCTGTCCAACGACACCGCTTCGATCTTCACGCGTACAATCTGAGCATGCTGCAAAGTCTCGAACACCCGATCCAGCACGCCGCTCTTGGACCAACGGTTCATGCGCGTGTAGATCGTATGCCAGTTGCCAAAACGCTTGGGCAAGCCGCGCCATTTGCAGCCTTGCTCGGCAACGTACAGAAAGGCGTTCAAGACTTGCAGATTCGACAGGCTGACGTTGCCGCGCTGCCGCGGCAAGCAGTGCTCAATCTGCTGATACTGGGCTTCGGTGATTTCCATGACCGAAGTATAATTCATCAATGACCATTAGTGTTAACACGCCCTAGTTCAGAAAGCACTTTGCGGGAGATTCGACCTACCTCGGCGTCGAGTTCATCCGCCCAGTTAAGATGCTGCGGCCATCTGTGAAGCAAGAATTGGGCGGTCGGGGAAATAGGTAACGAGTCGCCAACATGCCGTACTAGCCCGGTTACTTGCCGCAGGCATGGAATGCCGGGCCGTCCTGGATCATGAAAATGTGATAGAGGCCCGGATCGGCGAGTTTTGCAAACATCGTTACTCGAGCTGAGCTCCAGGACGCCGTACCACCTACAGGGTCGCCGTCATCTGCTTCGCCGTACCGATGAGTGCCTTCGGCGTAAATCACAGCGAACTTGCGGCGAGCATCTTCGCCGGACAAGAGGCGACTAACCCAGATGACCTGCTGAAGGCCCTCCTGATCGCAGATCTTGAGGATGATCTCCTCCGCATCTCGTATGTGCTCGGGTATCGTGTCCTGCTTGTACAGGAGGGCTGTAATGTTCTTCTCCTGCAGCATTTCAGAAGGCTTCGGCAATGAGCGGTCGCCCCAGTGAAATCCGAAGGGAGCCTCTTGGGCGGAACCGCATGGACTATGCGTCGCCAGCACGGCAGCAAAGGTTGTCGCAACGAGGAGGGCGCAAGGTCCGATCATCAATCGTGTCCCCGGAAATGGGATAAGAGCGACCAGAGACTTCGAGGAGAATTATCGTTGCTCTTTGAGAAGGTTGCGTTTCTGAAGACTCAACCATCCTCCATCGGACAGCAAGATTGTCTCCGAATGAGATCGCGGATGAAGCGTCCGATGCCGCTCTGGTGTTAAAAATGATTCAGTTTGTTGCTCGAAGCCCGCGCTGACACAAACCACAATACACCAAAAAAGTTGCATTCTGGTCGAATGGGTGCGGCGATTTCAACCGGGCACGCTGGCGAGATTTTGCGCTTCAGATTTCCGCGTGCACTCTTATGCCGTAGAGGGTTACCGGCCCACGGTCGATATTGTAGGCGGGATCGACGACGCGCTGGAAATCCAGCGTAAACCAGAGGTATTTGTTCAGGTTGGCGATGTAGAACAATTCGGAGGTCTTTTCGGGTCTGTAGCTGATACGGCCGTCGCCGATGAATCCATCAATTCCACCCATGCCCAGATACGCCACGTGCGAGGAAGAAAGCCAGTTTTCGGCATACCCGACCCCCACCGTATCCTGCGCCCGTCCCCAGCAGTGGCCTTTGATGAGCGTGCCCAGGGAAATGGAGCTATCCGTGGAAGTATAGGAATATACCTCCGCTTTCCCGTCCGTTTTCATGCCTCGAAAGAAAACGCCGACGTCCCGGGCAATAGCTTGCTCGAGATTCAGGCCCAGCCCCATCTTCACGTTTCGCTTGCGCGCCCAGCACAGATCCGGCGCCGAGACATTGCCCGAGCCATAGTTGAAGGAGGTGCAGGTCGTGGCATTCTTGCTCGGATCGGCCTGCAAGGCGTCGATGGCGTCATCCCAACGGCCCATGTTCTCGACATTCCGGAAGGCAAGCAACCGCACCTTTCCCGGCTGGCCGTAGAGATCGTGCTTGTGCTCGATTTCGAGTTGATCGCCGTAATACTTCATGATTCTGGTATCCAGCGGTAGCTGATTGGGATCTTTCGGCCCGAGAAACCTTCCAAAACGGAGGGCCCAATCATCGCGGTAGTACTCGCCCGCCAGACCCCAGCTGTATCCACGTGCATCAGCGGCAAAGTCAAATGCTGCGTTTGTTAGGAAATTCATATTCAGGAATTGCTGGCGCACATCGCCTGCATACGCATTTTTGTCGAATATGTCGATGATGCTCAGGTTACCGGCGGTCAGTACAAAGCGGCGGCTATCCACTGACCCGCCCAGTTGCATCGGGCCCGATTCCATCGAAGTGGATTCTCCGCCGAAACCCCAGGTTTCCCGCAGAAATAATCTCGAACGGTAAAACGTCGGCGTCCTTGCTCCGTTCTTCTCCAGCTCCGCATTCTGAATGGACCCTCCAAGGCCGTGTAGGTTGGACAGGGGCAATTCGGAAATCATTTCCGGAACGAAATAGACCTCTGCGCCTTTCCATGCCCTCAATCCGAGAAATGCCGTCGCGGTCGTCGTGTAACTGCGTTCCCTTTCCGGAATCAGAGAATTCGGGCTGCCATTGAAGTTGGTGTATGCGGCTGGAAATGATTCCTTCTGGTGCCAGATATAGGTGAACTGACCATATGCGTTCCAGCGTTCCTCCTGAGTGTCTTCGGCCAATGCGTGGAACGCCGAAAGAAGCAGGCCGCTGGCGATAAGTATTCTTGTGAAATTATGCATGTCTGCGATTTTCATAGCTGGGGACTATATTATTGATGGCTCTTCATGAAGAATTTGCTACCCGTATCAGTTGCGAATCTTGTTTATGCAATGGCATCGTCAGGTTAACGTATGGGTGATCTAATGGAGGGATGAATCTGTCGGCAACCACTCATTACCGACATCGCTTCCCTTCTGAGATCATCTGCGTCTGACTGTACGATCTTCAAGATACCGAAAGCCTTAGAGAATTGTGAAACCATAAGCCTATCAGCGCGATCGACAGCGTCACTTATTCAACGTCGCTATGCATTCCGGTCAGTGCGCATCATTGCGGACGTTGAACGACCCATTTTGAGGCCCGCGAATGGCGGAAACGGGTCGAGGCTGTTAAAAACGTAAAATTTCTACGACTAATTTTGTCCTGTGGGTGGTGAATTCCCAATCAAGCGGCAATTGGAGTCTGGAAAAGAGCGTGGCAATGCTGCCATCAAGTGTGACGGTCAAGCGAGGCAGAAGCAGGTGAAGATGCGCTTGCGCGTTGCGCGGGCGTCGTTCCATCGAGCGATCGGTGGACGCGATTGCGCGTTGTAGTAGTCCCCGAATTCGCCCAGCTTGCGCGCCAGATCCATGGCGTTCCAGAAGAATACCCGATCGAGGTATTC
>JANXPQ010000328.1 GCA_025357235.1 Betaproteobacteria bacterium | reverse complement strand
GCCGAGGCGTTTCCGTCGATCGATACCCGCAAGTGAAGATCAGGAAAACCCTTTCACCACGGAGGACAAGGAGGACACGGAGGAAAAACGAAACGATGAGAATCGAATCAGCGTTAATAGCAGGGTGACTATTCGCCGATCCGTTCCGCCAACTTACGCAGTAACGGATCATCAGCCACTGAAACATTCCAGTCCGAGCATTTTCCTTGCTCTTGTCTTTCCTCCGTGTCCTCCGTGGTGAATGCTTTTCTTTGGGTTGGATGCGGAGCGGCGCTGCTAGAATCGCGGCGTGACTTCCCTCGACACTCCCCCTGCCGCCGTCGACATCCGCGGCGCCAGCAAGACCTACCCGAATGGCACCCGCGCGCTCGAACCGATCGACCTGATGGTCCGCCAAGGCGAGTTCGTCACCATCGTCGGCCCATCCGGCTGTGGCAAGAGCACGCTGTTGCGGCTGATCGCGGGGTTGTCCCCGCCCACCGCCGGCAGCATCGTTTTGTCTGAAGGCTATTCCCCACCCCGTCTCGCCCACGTATTCCAGTCGCCGACCTTGATGCCATGGGCCAGCGTGCAGGCCAATGTCCGGCTGCCGCTCGACCTGGCCGGTACTCCCCGCACCGAAGCCGACGAGAAGACTCGCCATGCGCTCGACCTGGTCGGTCTGCAGGAATTCGCGCGCTCCTTTCCACGCGTACTGTCCGGCGGCATGCAAATGCGCGCCTCGATTGCGCGCGCGCTGGTCACCGGCCCGCGCCTGCTGCTGATGGATGAGCCCTTCGGCGCGCTCGACGAGATCACGCGCAATCGCCTCGACCGGGAATTTTCCGAGTTGAGCGCACGTGAGAATCTCACCGTGCTGTTCGTCACCCACAGCATCTACGAAGCGGTGTTCCTGTCCTCGCGCGTGCTGGTGATGTCTCCTCGCCCCGGCCGCATCCATGCCGAGGTCGGCATCGATGCGCCGAGGGCGCGCACGGATTCATTTCGCAGCACAGCCGAATTCGCAGCGCACAGCGCCCATTTGTCGGAGACGCTCGGCGCCGTAATGCAGGAGGCCGATCAATGAACGGTCGCAACTGGATCAGCATCGCGGCACCGGTCGCGATCGGACTTATTTTCCTGGTGTTATGGCACGCGATCGTAGCGATCAACCAGATCCCATCCTATATCGTGCCTGGCCCACTGCTGGTGCTGGATACATTGCTGCGCGACTGGAACTCGCTTTTTCACTCGCTGCTGATCACGCTTCAGGTCACCGGTTCTGCGCTGCTGCTGGCAGTACTCCTCGGCAGCCTGCTTTCCATCCTGTTCGTGCAAAGCCGACTGCTCGAAGCGGCTCTATTGCCGTACGCGGTGATTCTGCAGGTCACGCCGCTGGTCGCGATCGCGCCGCTGATCATCATCTGGGTGGACGACCCGTTCGACGCGCTCGTCATCTGCGCCACGGTCGCTTCCATTTTTCCGGTGATCGCCAATACTACCGTGGGACTGCGCAGCGTCGATACCGGACTGATCGATTTGTTTCGTCTCTATGGCGCATCGCGCATGCAGATCCTGCTGCGCCTGCGCATTCCAAGTGCCGCGCCTTATTTCTTTGCAGGGCTGCGCGTAGCAACGGCACTGGCGCTGATCGGCGCAGTCGTGGCGGAATTCGTCGCTGGCACAGGCGGCACGCGATCGGGCCTTGCGTATCAGATATTGCAGGCGGGCTTGCAACTGAAAATTCCGCGGCTGTTCGCCGCGCTGTTTCTGATTACGGCAACCGGGATCGTGCTTTTCCTGGTGGTCAGTTGGCTGTCGAGGCTGGCGTTGCGGCGGTGGCATGAGAGTGAATTGCCGCAGGAGCCGTGAATGCCGAGAATGACGTAACACCCTAAACCACGCCAGCGCCGTTATGACGGTGGTGAAATTGGAACCTGGGTGATCTAATACATCTCAATTTTGGAAGGCCGATTCACGTTGGAGCCATGGACACCGACCAACTCGATCTGACCAGGCATTTTCAGGAGATGAGTGATGAAGAACTCATCCGCCGCTGTGGCTCGGACACCCTGACCGAGATCGCTCAGTCCATCGCCATCAAAGAACTAACCTCTCGCGGGCTCCAATTGCCTGAACCCGTCAATACAGCACACGAAAGCGCAAAGGAGGAGTACGAAGGTGACTTCGAGACAGTTGCGCGGTTTCTGAACCCGACCGATGCCCATCTTTTGCGAGCATGCCTGGATGCGGCTGGCGTCCCGGCCGTAGTTGCCGATGCCAACCTGGTGCAGACGAACTCTCTTTGGGCAATCGCGATTGGAGGAGCTCGCGTCCTCGTACGAGCTTCGCGCGTTGCCGAGGCGAAGGAAATCATCGAAGCATTTGGGCGGGACGACCTCGCACTTCCGGATGACGGAGATCCCCACCGTGAGGTCGAATGATGGCCTTGATCACGAGCGCAGAGCGTGAACCAGGGCAAGCAGAGCAACAACAAGCCGCACTATTTCGCACGATGCTTTCCTACACTGGCACCTACTGGGTGGAGGATGACAAATTCATCACGAAAGTCGACCTCTCCTGGAATGAAGCGTGGAATGGGATGGACCAGGTTCGTTACTTCCAACTCGATGAGAATCGACTGGACATCGTAAGCGCGTGGGCTCCAAGCCCAACTCTCCCGGATCGTCGGATTGGCCGCGCAATTCTTTCGTGGGCACGCGACATATGACCATTCCCGAAATTGACTATCAAGCCATGCTCAAAGTCGCCATCGAGGAAGCCAGAACAGGCTTGTCCGAAGGCGGCATCCCGATCGGGGCGGCGCTCTTCGACAAGAACGGAAAAGTCCTCGGGCGAGGCCACAACCGTCGCGTCCAGGAAAACGACCCATCAGTTCACGGCGAGACCGACGCTTTCCGCAAGGCGGGCCGGCAGCGCCGGTATCAGGAGACGATCATGGTCACGACCCTGGCGCCTTGCTGGTATTGCAGCGGGCTCGTCGTCCAGTTCCAGATCGGCAAAGTCATCGTCGGCGAGTCGCGGACCTTCCGCGGCGGGATCGACTGGCTGCGCGAACGCGGCATCGAAGTCATCGATCTGGATTCGCCGGAATGCGTGGAGTTGCTCACGACATTCATCAAGGCGCATCCCGATGTCTGGGATGAAGACATCGGCGAGGCTTGAGAAAGGAACGCTTCCACGCCGAGTGTTTCAGTCAGCATTCTGCCAGGCGGCTACAGTGAAGCACGATCAGAACAAACGGCATAAATGGCTTCCGACACTTCACATCGCCAGACGAATCGTTGTCGCGATCATCGGCGGGACCGTCACTCTTGTCGGGATTGCGCTGATCGTTTTGCCGGGACCGGCGTTTATAGTCATTCCCATCGGCCTTTCCATACTTGCAACGGAATTCCTGTGGGCCCGACGATGGTTGAACAAGATTCGCCGGATGGCTGATGAATTGAGATCAAAGCCGCCGGAACGTAAACCTTGATATCGCAATAAACAATTCCAGAGGCGAGAAAAGGGCA
>JANXPQ010000310.1 GCA_025357235.1 Betaproteobacteria bacterium | reverse complement strand
CGGCCAAGCATAGAAGGCGCCGCCGGGATTCTGGCAAACGACGCCCGGCACTTTGTTGAGCAGGCCGACAATGAGATTCCGGCGCGAGAGGAAACTGTCCCGCATTTTCTTCGCGTCATCTTGGGGGCCGTTGAGCGCTTCGACCGCGGCCCACTGCGTAATCTGCGATGCGCACGAATCGGTGTTGGTGACCCAGCGCGTGAACACCGGCGCCAGCGCCTTGTTCGCGGCAAAGCCGAGCCGCCAGCCGGTCATTGCCCAGGTCTTGGACGCCCCGTCGCACAGAATGGTGCGTTCGAGCATGCCAGGGAACTGGGTCAGCGAACAGAATTCGCCTTCATAGCAGAGCTGCGAATAGATCTCGTCGGCGAACACCCAGACCTGCGGATGCTTGCGCAGGATTGCCGCGATGGCTTCGATGTCTTTCTTCGGGATAATCCCGCCGGTCGGGTTCTGCGGCGAATTCAGGATCAGCAACCTGGTCTTCGGCGTGATCTTCGCTTCGAGTTCGGCGGGGTCGAAACTAAAGTTGCGCGACTCGCGCAGATAGATCGGCACCGGCACCGCGCCCATCGCCTTGATCTGCGATTCGTAGATCGGGAAACCGGGAACCGGATAAATGACCTCATCGCCGACACCGTGATCGGTCGTCGAGACGATCGCGTAGGCGATGAACGGCTTCGCCCCGGCACCGATGACGACGTCATCCGCATGAATGTCGATATGCCGCGTCCGGTTCAGGTATTTCGCGGCGGCTTCGCGCAACTCGAGAATACCGGCGGACGGCGTGTAACCGTGCTTGCCCTCGTTGATCGCCTTGATGCCCGCATCGCGGATGTTCTTTGGCGTCGGGAAATCCGGCTGGCCGATGCAGAAGGAAATGATGTCCTTGCCCTGGCGCTGCAAGGCGCTGACTTCGGCAAGAACCACGAAAGCGTTTTCGGTACCGAGTTCGTTCGCTCGGCGGGAAATGGCGGGCATGAACTGCACTCCTCCGGAATCAAAAAACGGGCTTCGCCGGCTGGCGTGCCCGCCTGTAAGTATCTAATAGTGAAGCGCTTTATATCACGGGGCGGAGCATGGGGTCAATGTGCAAGCCTTCATCCAAATAGGACTAATCAATTGTCGTTTACTGGTTTGCTTCGAGATAGCGACGTACTAAATCGGGTTAAGATGCTAATTGCATTTGTCCTGAATTATTAGACATCCTAAATGACGCAATACAAAGCGTACTTTATGGGCGCTACTACTTCACGTTAGTCGAATCGACACACCCGGGACAGCAGAAGGATCTCATACTTCAATCACATCGGAGGGACGCAATGGATTCGGTAGTCCACTTTGAGATCCCGTACGACGATCAGCGGCGTATGGCAAGGTTCTATGAAAACGCGTTCGGCTGGCAGACTCAGGCGCTTGGTGAGGAAATGGGGAATTACGTTCTTGCAACCACCACTGAAACCGGCGAAAGCGGCCCCAAGAAACCTGGCGCGATAAACGGGGGCTTCTTCCCCAAGAAGCCAGACTGGCCTGCGCAACATCCGTCCGTCGTCATAGCGGTGGACAATGTCAGCGAGTCAATTGAAAAAGTGCGTCAGGCGGGAGGCACCGTGCTCGGTGAGCCGATGGAGATCCCCGGTGTCGGGAAGTACGTCTCGTTCATCGATACGGAGGGTAATCGCGTGAGCATGCTTCAACCCGTACCACGCAACTGGCACGCGCCGAAGGCAAAGTGAGCAAAGCTGTTCCTTCCTTTCACAGTTATGCCAATCGTCATGCGGGGCATGCAGGGAAAGCAGGATCAGAGTCAATTTCTTTCGAACGTGAACGTTCTTGAAAATCAACTCGGACTCCACTTCTTCGACGCCAGCTCTGGCGGAATACACCAGACCGTGGAAGCTTTTCACCCTTGGACTCGGCATCGCGTTGCTGATTCTCGGCTCTTTCTACTACGAAGCCCCTGACTGGGACATTCCCATCAGCTTGATCATGGCGGGCCTGGCGTATCTTTCGGCGCCATGGAGTCTTCGTGTCATCGTGGAGCGAAACTGGAAACTCTGGCCGGCAATGCTCTTCGTAACCTGGTTTACGGTCGACGGGTGTTATTGGCTGTATTGGCACTTCAAGAATCCCGTCGCGCTCGAAATGATGCGCGAGGCCAACTTCCCCGCATCGTTGTCGCTCTACGGAATGTGCGGTGTCGTTTGGTTCTATCGCGGCAGTTTGCACGAATTATTTTCGGAGATCGGCGCTCGACTTCGCCTGCTGCGCTTCAACAAGCCGCAATGACGGCCAGGAAAGAAATGGCGCAGAGTCAAATTTTCCGTGAACGAACATCATTAAAAGCGGAGGCTTCGATAGAAACCGACATGGTACCGGGCAACAGCGGGAACGCCGCAACGGACGATCCGGATCAATACGTTTCGTTTTCGAAGCGGAGCAAGATACGGTTCTTTCAGCTGATGCCCATCAAGCCTGTGCTGTGACGAAGCCACGCGATGACGTACCGCCATCGGTGCAGAAGTCACAGGCATTCCGGGAACGTCATCGCCGTCATGCGATGATTTGGCCATGAATCGCGAGACGTTTACGAAATCCTTCGGTTCGGTGCTCCAGCTCGGCTGTATCGTCCTGCTGCTCGGCCTTGTTCCCTATTCGGTATATGCCGGCTTCCAGGCCTATCTGACGGTAACTTCGTGGACGGGCGGCTCCGCGAGCATTCTGGCGTATCCGCTGGCCCGCGTCGTTGCATGCATCATTCTTGTCTATGCGCTATGGCAACTGCGGAAGACAGGCTCACGCCTGCGCAAAGACATCCCATCACGTAGATAAGGGCGCGTCGCCGCTCTATTCGCCGATGCCCTGCATTCCCTCGATGGCGACTTCCACGAGCGTGACGATGCTTTCGCGCAATTCTTCGCCTTCGAGATGGTTATCGGTCTCAATCCCGCCCGTCGAACCTTTCAGAACGCCGTTGCGGTAAACGCGCGCGTTCCAGGTCACGCTCTCGCCGGGCGAGTACTCAGCCTCGTACTCGTATCTTTCCCCGCCGATCTTGCGCGTGTAAATGTCCTTGATCGTTATTTTCTGTGTCGTCATCTGCGAACTCCTGTCGTTATTTGATCGTATCACGCAGCAAATGCCGCCGTTCGGCCGATGAGCCTGCTCTGCGTCGCCCCGCAGGCATTGATCGATGGAACGTACGGCGAGCCGCCACCCGGATACAACCATCTCGTGCCCGGCCACAAATCGCTCGACGGTGCGCTTGAGGTGCCGCCTCCAATCTGGCCGAAAAGCAGTACGGCACCCTGCCCTCGCTAGTGGGAAAATAGGCAGTCCTGCGGAATAGCAACCGCTCCCGTTTCCTCTGTGTCGCCTTTCCGAGAGGCCGGACCATGCAAGATAAACTGCGTGAAAGACTCAGCGCCCTGTTGCGCCGCCAGAAGCGTCCGTCCCGATCCGGCATGCAACCGCCCGATCGCCGGCCCAGGCTCCTGAAAAGAATCGTTCTCGGCATCGCGATCTTCCTGATCGTGTTCGCGGTCACCGGCTTTTTCGTCGTTCCACCGGTCGCCAAGCACTATCTGGTCAAGGGACTGGGCGAGGCGCTGGACCGGCCGGTGACGATCGAAGCCATCAAGCTGAATCCCTTCACCATGATCGCCGTGGTGAAAGGATTCACAGTCAAGGAACGCGATGCTGCCACAGCATTTGTGAGCTTCGGCGAATTGCGGCTGGACGTGCAGACCAGATCGCTGTTCCGGCTCGCTCCGGTCCTGCGCGAGATCGTGCTTACCGATCCCTACGTGCACGTGGTCCGCAATGCCGACGGGCACACCTACAACTTCTCCGACCTGATCGAAAAATTCTCCAGGCCGGCGTCCCCACCCGGCGAGCCCAAGAGGGAAGTCCGCTTTTCCCTCAACAACGTGCAGATCGTCCATGGAAATATCGAGATAGACGACCGGCCGAAGCAGGCGCATCACACGGTGCGCGACATCAACATCGCCATTCCGTCTCTGTCGAACCTGTCCAACGACGTGCACGACTATGTCGAGCCGTCCTTCTCCGCGCTCGTCAACGGCACACCGTTCTCGTTGCAGGGACGCACCAAGCCGTTCCAGGACACGATCGAGACTTCGATGGACATCAATATCCAGAAGCTGGATATCCCGCGCTACATGGAGTACCTGCCGGTGGACCCCGGCTTCCGCATCCGGTCCGGCACCATCGATACCCGCCTGACGCTCACCTTTGTGCGCGCGCCCCAACGGCCGCTGCTGCTGTGGGTGAAGGGCAGCATTGCACTGCGCAAGCTGGGCATGACGGAACGCGACGGCAAACCCCTGCTGAACCTGGAACAACTCGATGTGCCGATTACCGGGATCAATGTGACTCGCAGCGAGTACCTGTTCGGCACCATCGCGCTGCGCAAGCCGGAGGTATTCGTGCGGCGCAATCAAGACGGCAGCCTGAACTGGATGGCCGTCGCACCAAAGAACGCGCCGGCGAAGGACGTCGCGCCTCGCGACGAGAAACCGGCCAAGACCGCGGGCGGATTCACCCTGTCGGTACCGGAGGTGAAGGTCATCGGCGGCGCGGTGCATGTGAGCGACCTGGTGCCCGAAAAATCCTTCAAGACCGATCTGTCGAACATTCAGGCTGCGTTGCGCGGCTTCGCCCTGCCGCAGACCGCGCCGGCGCAGGCCGAAGTCGCGTTCGGAACCGGATTCGGGGAAAAGGTCGACTATGCCGGCTCGCTGATGCTGTCGCCGCTGGCCTCGGAAGGCAAAGTCGAAGTGCACAAGGTCCGGCTCACCAACTACAAGCCGTACTATCAGGATCGTATCCTTTACCGGCTCGAAGACGGCATCGCCGACCTGAGTACGCGCTACGCGTTCAACGCCGCCGGCAAGGTGCCGGATCTGAAACTGAGCGCCCTGAACCTGGCTCTCGCCTCGGTGCGCATGCGCAAGCCGGATGCACAGGAGGATTTCCTTTTCGTCAAAAGCGCGCAAATCAAGAATGGGAGCTTCGACCTCGGCAAGCTGTCGATGACGGTGGGCGAATTCATCACCCGCGACGGCGTCCTGAACGTCGTGCGCGAGCCGGACGGCGCGATCAATGCCACTCGCATCGTGCCCGCGCCCGCGCAAGCCCGTACCAGCGAGCAACCCGCGGAGCGGAAGGGCTCGCCGTGGCTGGTCACGCTGAAGCGCGCCGATCTGCAGCAATGGAAGATTTCGTTTACCGATCTCGCCTTGCCCGAACCGGTCAAGATCCTGGCCGACGTCGTGTCGATCCAGGCCAGCGACATCAGCAATCAGCAGGACCAAAAAGGACAGATCGACCTGCGTGCAACGCTCAACCAGGACGGCACGCTGGTGGTACAAGGGCCGTTGGCCATCAACCCCGTTGCGGCAGAGCTGAAAATCGATCTGAAGAATTTCGGGCTGGTACCGCTGCAGCCTTACTTCACCGACAGGCTCAACATCCTGCTCACCAGCGCCGACCTGTCGGTCGCCGGCAGCACGAAGCTGGCGCTGGCGCCGCAAGGCCCGCCCGCCGCCACCTTCGACGGCGAAGTCCGCCTGACCAATTTCGCCTCGGTGGACAAGGCCAAGTCGGAGGACTTCCTGAAGTGGACCACGCTGCAGATCGGCGGCATTGCCTACAACCACAATCCGATGCAGCTCGGCATCGAGCAAGTGGCCTTGTCGGATTTCTATTCGCGCATCATTATTTTCCCCGACGGCCGGCTGAACCTGCAGGGCATTGCGGCTCAATCGGCAACGCAGGAGACCCCTGCTGCGCAGGACCAGCCACCGAAACAGAAGAACACGGACAGCGACGCGGAGAAAGCAGGCACACCGAAGCCGGCGGTGGACGCCGGTGCCCCGTTGCCGCCGATCCGCATCGGCAGCGTCACATTGCAAAACGGCGACGTGAATTTCACCGACTTGTTCATCAAGCCCAATTACTCGGCGAACTTGAGCGAGGTCGGCGGATCGGTGATCGGCCTGTCCTCGCAACTGGATACCACTGCGGATGTCGATTTGCGCGGACGATTCGCGAAGACCGCGCCGGTGGAGATCAAAGGCAAGATCAACCCGCTTGTGAAGAATCTCTTCCTCGATCTGAAGGCCAGCGTGCGCGACATCGAACTCGGGCCTTTTACACCCTACTCCGGCAAATATGTGGGCTATGCCATCGAGAAGGGAAAGATGCGCTTCAGCGTCGCTTACAAGATCGAGAATCGCAAGCTCGCCGCCAGCAACCAGATCGTGATCGACCAGCTCACCTTCGGCGGCAAGGTGGAAAGCCCGCAGGCCACCAAGCTGCCGGTGCTGCTGGCCGTGGCCCTGCTGAAGGACCGCAACGGCGTGATCGACATCAACCTGCCTATCAGCGGTTCGCTGGACGATCCAAAGTTCAGCATCGGCGGCCTGATCGTCAGGGTCATCGTCAATCTGGTAGCGAAGGCCATTACCTCCCCGTTCGCGCTGATCGGCCATCTGGTGGGCGGCGGCGGTGAGGAATTGTCGTACGTGGAATTCGATCCCGGCAGCAGTGCATTGTCCGCCGACGGGCAAAACAAACTCGCGACGTTGCGCAAGGGTCTGAGCGAACGGCCCGCGCTCAAGCTGGACATCACCCCACGTGCCGACCCGGAAAAGGATCGGGAAGGGCAGCGCCGCAACAACTTCGAGCGACAACTGAAGGCGCAAAAGCTCAAGGACCTGGTCAAGCAGGGCGCGGCTGTGAAGTCTGTCGACGACGTGACCATTGCGCCCGAGGAATACGAGAAGTACCTGCGGCGCGCCTATAAGGTCGCCAAGTTCCCGAAGCCGCGCAACCTCGTCGGATTCGTCAAGGAACTGCCGGTGGAGGATACCGAAAAACTGATGCTCACCCACATCCAGGTCAGCGACGACGACCTGGTAAAACTCGCCAACCAGCGCGGCCAGGTGGCCAAGGACTTTCTCACCCGCAGCGAAGAGGTGGCGCTTGAGCGCGTATTCCTGCTCGCCCCCAGGGTGGAAGCACCGAAAGCGGACGACAAGCTGAAAGGCAGCCGGGTGGATTTCTCGCTGAAATGAGTGCAAGCAGAAAGCTGATCCGTGCCCCGGTCGTTTTCGCGATTCGATGGTGACCCTGCCGAAGAATCCGCGTGGCGGCGCCGCGCCTGTAGCCGCAGTGATCGGTGGGGGGCCGGCTGGACTGATGGCGGCGGAGATGCTCGCCCGCGGCGGCGCACAGGTCGACATCTACGATTCCATGCCCTCGTTCGGACGCAAGTTCCTGATGGCCGGCAAGGGCGGGCTCAATCTTACCCACGCTGAAGCGCAGGAAGCTTTTCTCACGCGATATGGCGCGCGCCGACCAAATATCGAACCGATGCTGAGCGGCTTCGGTCCCGCGACACTGCGCGAGTGGGTGGGCAATCTGGGCGTGGAAACATTTGTCGGAAGCTCCGGACGCGTATTCCCCACCAGCCTGAAAGCTGCCCCGCTGTTGCGCGCATGGCTGCATCGCCTGCGCGAAGCCGGCGCGAAGTTTCATGTCCGGCATCGCTGGCTTGGCTGGTCCGACGACGGCGCGCTGCGCTTCGCTGCGTCCCAAGGCGAACAATCGGTCCGCGCCGATGTCGTGGTGCTCGCGCTCGGCGGCGGCAGTTGGGCGCGGCTCGGTTCCGACGCTGCGTGGGTGCCGCTGCTCGAACATCGCGGTGTTCGGGTAATGCCGCTGCAGCCGGCCAACTGCGGCTTCGACATCGGCTGGAGCGAACATTTCCGCTCGCGGTTCGCCGGCCAGCCGCTCAAATCGGTGGTGGCATCATTCACGGATTCCGCTGGCAATACCCATACCCGCCAGGGCGAATGCATCATCACGGACACCGGCATGGAAGGCGGCCTGGTCTATGCGCTGTCGGCGCCTTTGCGTGACGAGATTGCCGCCAAAGGCGCTGCCGTCATTCATCTGGACCTGCTGCCCGGCCGCGAACCCCGGCGCGTGCTCGAAGAGATTGCCCATCCGCGCGGAGCGAAATCCCTGTCCACCCACCTGCAGAGCCGCCTGGGCATCAAAGGCGTGAAAGCGGGTTTGCTGCGCGAAGCCGTGCCGAAAAAGGATTTAGCCGATCCTGTCCGGCTTGCCACCGCACTCAAGGCATTGCCGTTGCGGCTCATCGCGCCGCGCCCGATCGAGGAAGCAATCAGCACGGCAGGCGGCGTCGCCCTCGACGCGCTCGACGGACAACTGATGATTCGTAGCGTGCCGGGCGTGTTCTGCGCCGGCGAGATGCTCGACTGGGAGGCGCCGACCGGGGGTTATCTCCTCACAGCCTGCTTCGCCAGCGGCCACGCCGCCGGAGCCGGTGCGCTCGCCTGGCTTGAAAGGCACATCGCTTAGACGCATATTCTCCAACGGAAACATGAGCGCCGCGAGGAACCGGATCGGCCCGTTCGACCCGGCCACGAACTATATGCGCTGCGGATGATCTATTTACTTCAACGCCGTGAGGGCATATGTCCCGCCACGCAAGCCAATAGGAGTATTCGGGGGGTCACCGGGACGTCTGCCACCGATATTGCACAGGGCACCGTCTCCAGCAGGAGGACCTCATGTCGAAATTACTGATCATCACCCTTTCCATGTTCTCTGCCGCCGCATTTGCCATGGGGCCGGACCCGGGCGGGCACACCGGCGCCGGCGTCACGCCGGAAACCACGAAGACCGATCAACCCGCGGTAGACGCGGCCCGCAAAGCGGCGTCGGGCAGCAAGGTCGAAAACAATACCCCGGCGGATCCGACCCAGTCCAAGCAGTCGGGCACATCCAAGCCTGCGAACTGAGCGGCGCGCATCTTTACTTTGCCGGCAGGCAGGTTTCGGCGGCATCATTGACATTTTCTTCGGGAACGAACATGAGCTCTTACGTGGAAGGTGTCCTGATCAATGACGAGCGGGTGATGTACCGCGCCAGGATCAGCAAATGGTCGCTATGGCCTTTCATCCTGTTCGGCGCCTTGCTGATTCCGCTCTTCGGCGTCGGACTGCTGCTCTGGCTCTGGGCCTGGATCGTTTACGCGACCACCGAACTGGCCATCACCAACAAGCGCGTGATCGCCAAGACCGGACTGGTCCAGCGCCGCACTATCGAAATGTTCCTGGAGAAAATCGAAAGCATCCAGGTAGACCAGAGCGTCCTCGGCCGCATGTTCAACTTCGGTTCCGTCGTGATCTCCGGCACCGGCGTGCACAGCGCGCCGTTCAAAAGCATCTCCGATCCGCTGGCCCTGCGAAAGAATTTCATGATGGCTGCGGACGCACGCCGCGCCGCGTAATCCGTTCGCCGGGAAGCACCCGGACCCTCGCATGAAGAATCCCTGGCTGGACATTGCGCTTGCCGACTACGAAGGCCACATGTCGTCGCCGGGAGTCGCGCAAGCCCGGTTGCTCGCCGACATCTTTGCGGAGCAACTGGACATCCACAAACCCCGATCGCTGGCCGTGCTCGGTTGCGCCGGCGGCAACGGATTCGAGCGGATTGCATCCGACATCACGCGCCGCGTCGTCGGCGTGGACCTCAACGGCGAATACCTGAATGCAGTCCGCGTCCGCTTCGGAACGGGTTTCGGGCAACTGGAACTCGTCGAGGGCGACATTCAAGCCGCTACGGTGGCATTCGCGCCGGTCGACCTGGTGTATGCGTCGCTGATTCTGGAGTACGTGGATGTCGCATCGACACTGCGCAGAGTGCGGGATGTTCTGAATCCAGGCGGTGCCTTCGTTACTGTCGTCCAATTGCCGGCCGTGCACCTGCCGGCTGTCACGCTGTCGCCGTATACGTCGCTCCAGGTCCTCGAAGCCGTGATGCGCTTCGTCGCACCGGAAGACTTGCGAGCCGCCGCAGAACACAACGGCCTGCGTCAGTTATCCGCCGCAACCAGGCAAACACCTCCAGGCAAACGATTCGAGGTGCAGGTTTTCCGGGCCGCATAGCTTTGCGCCAGGATTCCTTGGATGCGTGCTTCCATAGACGCGCGCTTCCCGGGATAATCGCGGATCTTTTTTGCGCCTGTCGCCTGGAACAGAACAACATGAAATCCGCAGATTCCGCCCCCGTCACTTTCCGCGAGTTCGAACACCGCGCCTGGCAGAGCGTGGTCAAGCTCTACGAGGACTATTTCGGCGCGCTGACCGCACAATGCATCGAGCCTTTGCTCGACGCCGTGAACGTGCGTGCCGGCGATGCCGTGCTCGACATCGCCACCGGTCCCGGTTACATCGCCGCCGCGGCCGCACGTCGAAGCGCAACAGTCACCGGACTGGATTTTTCTTCGGCAATGATCGCCGAAGCCACCGCGCTTCATCCCGGCATCGCGTTCCGCGAAGGCGACGCCGGCAATCTTGCGTTTCCCGATGCGAGCTTCGATGTGGCCGTAATCGGCTTCGGCATCCTGCATTTTCCCGATCCGGATCGCGCGCTGCGCGAGGCGTTTCGGGTTCTGCGCAGCGGCGGGCGTTTCGGCCTGTCGGTATGGACCGGGCCCGACAAAGCCGCGGGCTTCGGCATCGTCATGCGCGCGGTCGAGAAGCACGGCAGCACCGATGCAAATCTGCCACCGGGGCCGCCGTTCTTCCGTTTCAGCAATGTCGCGGAATGCGGCAATGCCATCGCTGCCGCCGGCTTCAGCGAGGTAAACATCATCGAAAACCCGCAGACGTGGCGCTTTCCCTCGGCTGCCGCTTTCTTCGACGGCATCAGCGCAAGTACCGTCCGCACCGCAGCCCTGTTGCGCGCACAGACCCCGCAGAACCTGGCCAGGATCCGCGCGGAAGTGGAACGCGAAGCAGACCGGTATGCGCGTGCCGACGGAAAAATCGAGCTGCCCATGCCGGCACTGGTCGCCTGCGCGCGCAAATCGTGAGAGCGATCCGCCGCGGCTCGCGCAACCTCGTGCACTCGAAACGCGAGCGCGACTTCAGGAGAATCGAATGATGCGATTCGTCATTGGCTACGTTGCGACGCTGCTCACGTTTTGCATCCTGGATTTCGTCTGGCTGGGCTGGATCGCCAAAAGCTTCTACCAGTCCCAGATCGGCGGCCTGTTGCTGGCGCAGCCCAATTGGGCGGCGGCAATCCTGTTCTACGTTCTTTACGCGGCCGGCATGCAGATTTTCTGCGTGGCACCGGCGCTCGATGCGGGCTCCGTATGGAAGGCGGCAACCTGCGGCGCCCTCTTCGGTTTCTTTTGCTACATGACTTACGATCTGAGCAATCTGGCCACGCTGACGGAGTGGGCGGCCAGCCTCACCGTGGTAGATATCGCGTGGGGAACCTTCGTCAGTGCCGTGGCATCGACCGCAGGCTATGCGGCCGCGCAGGCGTTGGCGGGCTCTGCATAATCGAACATCGCCACCGCGCATCGGGCGAAATTTTCGAGCCGCGCATGTGACCTCCTCCGTGCACTAGCTTCGGGCGGACGGCTCACCGTTCCGGTGCCGGAACAACCCCGCATGGCCTATTGTGTCTCCGTCAATATCCTGAATTAAAAGCAATCCGCTACAAACGCCGGGCCCACCGGGCGATGGTCCACTTATTGCGCTGTCATGGCTGAACGCGTGCAGCACAATCAAGGGAGCCGACCATGAATACAAGCAAGCCTGCCATCTGGGTGCCGGGGGACTGGAACGCACTATTCGGTTTTGGAACCAACATCCTGCTCAACCTGCTGGTGCTTACCGGCCTGCTGCGCTTCGTGCTGAAGATGCCCGACGACATCGTCTTCGGGCGCATCCTGCCGGCCTGCGGCCTGATGCTGTTCATGAGCACCATGTATTACGCCTGGCTCGCCTATCAACTGGCCAAGAAAACCGGCCGCACCGATGTCACCGCGCTGCCCTCGGGCACCAGCGTGCCGCACATGTTCGTGGTGGTGTTCGTCATCATGCTGCCCATCGCACTCAAGACCGGCGACCCGATCAAGGGCTGGGAAGCGGGCCTGACCTGGGTGTTCATCCAGAGTTTCGTGCTGATGGCGGGCGGTTTCGTGGCACCCTGGATACGCAAGGTCACACCGCGCGCCGCGCTGCTCGGCACGCTGGCCGGCGTCTCCATCGCCTTCATCTCGATGCGCCCGGCGCTGGAAATGTTCATGACGCCGCTGATCGGCATCATCTGCTTCGCGATCATCATGGTCAGTTGGCTCGGCGGCGTGCGTTACTTCAAGGGTGTCCCGGCCGGGCTCGTGGCCATCGCCGTCGGCACGCTGATCGCATGGGGTTCCACGGCGCTCGGCCTGAACTACGGCGGCATGAGCCTCGACAAGCTCGCCGCCTCCGTCTCGAATTTCGGTTTCTCCATACCGATGCCCGCGTTCTCCCACGTGTTCGCCGGTTTCGAATTCCTCGGCGTAATCCTGGTCACGGCCATCCCGTTCGGCATCTATGACCTGGTGGAGGCAATCGACAACGTCGAGAGCGCCGCCGCGGCCGGCGACAGTTTTCCGACGACGCGCGTGCTGACCGCCGACGGCGTCATCAGCCTGATCGGCTGCCTGATGGGCAATCCTTTTATCCTTGCCGTCTACATCGGCCATCCGGGCTGGAAGTCGATCGGCGGGCGCATCGGTTATTCCGCCGCGACCGGCATCATGGTGATCCTGCTGGCCTGGTTCGGGGTGATCTCGGTCATGATGGCGCTGATCCCGGTCGTCGTGATCGCACCGATCCTGCTCTACATCGGCATGCTGATCGGCTCGCAGGCTTTCCAGGAAACGCCGCGCAGCCACGCCCCCGCGATCATTCTCGGACTGGTGCCGCACGTGGCGGCCTGGGGCAAATTGCAGATCGACGGCGCACTGGGCGCGGCCGGCACGAATGCCGTCGCCGTCGGATTCGACAAACTCGGGCAAGTGGGCATCCTCTACCACGGTCTCCAGGTCATCGGCGGCGGCGCCATCCTCGGCGGGCTGGTGCTGACCTCGATCGCGGTGTTCGTGATCGACCGCGCATTCAGCAAGGCCGCGATATTCGCGGTGATCGGCGCGGGCTTCACCTTCTTCGGCTTCATGCACGGCGAGGCGATCGGCTTCGCGCAATCGCCCGTGGTAGCACTCGCCTACCTGGGCGTGGCGGGCGTGCTGTTCGGCTGCGCAAAGTATGCGACGGCCACCCCGAAGCCCGTCGAAATGCATGCGTCGCACGGCGCGGTGGGTCAACTGGCAAGCTGATCCAAAAACGGCATCTGCAATTTACTCGACGGCCCTTGCGGGCCGTCGTTCATTTGCGACACCGCAAACACAGGTCGACTGCCGCCGCATAGTCAGGCAAGCTGCCGGCATTCAAATGCGGACCGGAGTTCTCCGATGGTCGACCCAAAAAGTTATGCCGGCGATGTCGTCCATGCCCCCCACCCACCCCTGACAGCGTACTACCAGAACGAAGCGCAACGCCGCCACTGGGTGCAGCGCATGTTCAACGACACGGCGGCCGATTACGACCGCACCGAAGGCCTGATCGGATTCGGGTCCGGCTCCCGGTACAGGCGCGCAGCCCTGCTGCGCGCCGGCCTGGAGCCGGGCATGCAAGTCCTCGACGTCGGCGTCGGCACGGGACTCGTGGCACGGCGCGCGGCCGAGATCGTCGGCAATCCTGCCCTGGTCACCGGCGTCGACCCCAGTCCCGGAATGCTGGCGAACGCCCGGCTTCCGGCAGGCGTAAAGCTGATCGAAGGTCGCGCGGAAGATATTCCATTTCCGGATGAAAGTTTCGATTTCGTCAGCATGGGCTACGCACTGCGCCACATCTCGGATCTCTCGGTCGCATTCCGCGAATTCCACCGCGTGCTCAAACCGGGCGGGCGGCTGTGCATTCTCGAGATCACGCGTCCCGAAAACCGGCTGCTCTCGATGCTGCTCAAGGGTTACATGCGCGGCGTCGTGCCCGCGCTGGCCCGGCTGACGTCGAAAAAAACGGACACTCCGCTGATGTGGAGTTATTACTGGGACACCATCGCCGCCTGCGCGCCGCCCTCGCAGGTGATGCATACGCTCGAAGATTCGGGCTTCGAGAACGTAGATCGCCACCTCGTACTGAAGATATTCTCCGAATACTGCGCGCGCAAGGGGTCGTAGCCATCGCGCGCGGCGATGACCGCGCGTCATTCCAGCTTGAAAATGAATTCCTCGTAGGTCTCATAGCTGGTGCCGTCGCGCTTGAAAATGAATTGAACCACCGCTTCCATGACCGCCGCGTCGAAAACGCCCGGCGGATCCGCAGCCACGATCGTGGCATCGCTCACGCTGCCGTTGACTTCGACGCTCAGCTTCACCCGCACCCGCCCTTCGATATGCTTCGCCTCCGCTTCAGGCGGATATTTCGGTATTATTTTCTTCACCGGCTTGACGTCGCGGAACACGGACGGCAACGGCTGCGCTTCCGGCTTCGGCTCGGGCACCGGCTCGGGCGGCTTCTCTTCTTCCTTCGGCTTCGGCTCGGGCTTCGGTTTCGGCTCGAGCTTCGGCAACACGATCTTCGCCTGCACTTCGTTGGGCAGCGGCTTGGGCACGACGATCGGCACCTGCTTGATCTCGCGCTCCGGCTTGGGCTTCTGTTTTTTCGGCGGCTCGGGCGGCGGTAATTCCTCGAGCGGGGGTTGCTCGAGACGCACCGACATCACCGGTTCGGGCGGCGGCTCCTGCCAGAATTGAAATGCCGACCAGTTCACGCCCAGCAGCAGGAAGGGCAGGATGATTTCCATGCCGAGCGCGATCAGCAGCGCGCGCCACAGCGGCAGCGTCTGCTGTTCCGTGTCCCCGGGCTGCGCCCAAAGCGGGCCCCGGGTTACGCCTTCGGTGCTCATCGGCTTTGGTGGCCTGAAGCGATCACTTCTTTTCGGCC
>JANXPQ010000274.1 GCA_025357235.1 Betaproteobacteria bacterium | reverse complement strand
CCCGCAGGCGCTTGCCGATCACATGAGCCTGCCGATCGCCGAAGGTTTGCCGAGGGTCGTGGACGCGTTGATGGAATCCGGGCTTAAACAGCGCATCCGGGTCGTGGCTGCAGGCAAACTGGTGACTTCCGCGAAAGCCGCGTGGGCATTGTGCGCGGGTGCTGATTTCATCAATACTGCGCGCGGCTTCATGTTCGCTCTGGGTTGCATTCAAGCATTGCGCTGTCACACAAATACGTGCCCGACCGGGATAACCACGCACAACAAGCGATTGCAGCGTGGCCTGGTTGTGCAGGAGAAATATCTGCGCGTCGCGAATTACGTCTCCAACATGAACAAGGAAATCGACATGATCGCGCACTCCTGCGGCTGCCGGCATGCGCGAGAGCTGCGACGCGAGCACGTGCGTATCGTGGAGTCCGCCAACCAGAGCATTGCGTTCAACATGCTCTATCCCTATCCGAAGATCAAGCAGGGACCCAGACAGCCCGTCACAACCCCGGCTTAACGCACGCCGGCAAGCGGGTGGCCCAGTCAGTTCAAGTACGGCAGCAATTCGTCCAATCGTCGCACTACTGCAACCGGTTCGAATCCCAGTTCATCGGGTTGGCTGTTGTTGCGGTTAATCCAGAATGTGCGAAATCCAAACGATGAGGCGCCGCTCACATCCCAGAAATTGGACGATACGAATCCAATCTCGCTGGCGCTGACGCCAAGATATCTGGTTGCGAGGCCATATACGCTCGGATGAGGTTTGAACATCTTCAGTTCATCCACGCTGATGATCGCATCGAATAATCTGGACATTCCGGCATGCTCGACCAACGTGTTCAGCATCGCGGGCGAGCCATTGGACAGAATGGCCCGTTTGCGACTGTGCATTGCGGCCAATGCATCCTTCACCTCGGAAAATGCACTCAGCTGCCGGTAACTTTCGATCAGACCCAGGGCGTTGGACTGGGCCAGTTCGAGGCCGAGCGCACCGCAGGCGTAAACGAGAGCGTCCCTGGTTATGGTTTCGAAATCCGCATAGCGGTCCATCAGGCTACGCAGCCAGGTATATTCCAGTTGCTTGGTGCGCCAGAGTCGCGAGATATCCGCGCCCCTGCCTGGAAACATCGCCTCGCAAGCGATGCTGATCGAATGAACGTCGAACAAAGTCCCATACGCATCGAAAACCAGCGCTCGTATCGGGGCTCCGCTATGCATCAGTGTCGAAGAGTGGGCGAAATATCACTGAACGGTCCCAACCGGCTGCTTGATGGTCACGGCGCCGCGTACCTGACCAGGCGCGTAGCCAGTGGCGTGGTCGTGGGGATAGTCGATCGCGAGCTTCGCCTTGACCTGATCGGGGATATTTTCCGCAGTCCCGTGGCAGGATAAACACAAAGGCTGCACCGGCAGTGCCTTCATATAGCGGAAGTAACGCCCGCGCGGCTCATCGACCGTTTCTGAATATTCCAGGGACTCGACTTTCTCTCCCGCGGCCGCCCTTCGGTCGAATTCGGCCAATACCTGCTGCTCCCAAACGTCGGGGTCTCCTAGCAACGGATTGCGGGTTTTGAAGCTGACGCGCGCGACGCGCCCACCTGATTTTCTGGACAATTCCCCAGCGATCGCGGGTGCAATGTCGCGACAGACCGAAACGGCGCCATCCGGGCCGTTTGCGGCGAGTTCTTTCTTCAGCGCCGCGCCGAGTTGCTGGATCATCTGGGAGGCCAGTGCGCGGGCCTCCGTTGTCTGGTCCGCCTGGGCGATCAGCGGCAAGGCGACCAGCAGAATCGTTGCGCAAGATCTTGATAGGAGCATGGTATCGAGGAGGAAAGCGGAGGACTAAATCTGCCAGTTTTCCGGCTGCGAGGCAATGCCGGTGTCCGCCACGTTCATATTGGCCAGCGCGTGTTGAAATCTACGGGAAATCGCCCAATCTACACGGCAAGCACTTAATTTCGACCCATAATCAAGGACCCAAGATGCGATTCGATAAATTCACTACCCGGTTCCAGCAAGCCTTCGCCGATGCCCAGAGCATGGCCGTAGGCCAGGACAACCCCTACATCGAACCGCAGCATCTGCTCGTGGCGCTGCTGGAACAGGACGACGGCGGAACATCCTCCCTTCTCGCTCGTGCTGGCGCCAATGCGGCGCCTTTGAAGGAAGCTTTGCGCGCTTCCATCAGCCGTCTGCCGAAAGTGGAGGGCCAGGGGGGCGAAGTCAGTGTATCCCGTGAGCTGGGCAATCTTCTGAATGTGACTGACAAGGAGGCCCAGAAACGCGGCGACCAGTTCATCGCGTCTGAGCTATTCCTCCTTGCGCTGGCGGAGGATAAGGGCGAGATCGGCAAGCTGCTCAGGAGTCATGGTGTCAGCAAGAAAGCTCTCGAGCAGGCAATCGAGGCCGTGCGTGGTGGCCAGGGCGTGCAAAGCCAAGAAGCCGAAGGGCAGCGTGAAGCGTTGGAGAAATATACCCTTGACCTGACCGAGCGCGCTCGCCTCGGCAAACTCGATCCGGTGATTGGCCGCGACGATGAGATCCGGCGAGTGATTCAGATCCTGCAGCGCCGAACCAAGAACAATCCCGTGCTGATCGGCGAGCCTGGCGTGGGAAAGACTGCGATCGTTGAAGGCCTGGCTCAGCGCATCATCAACGAAGAAGTGCCAGAGACGCTGAAAGGCAAGCGCGTCCTCAGCCTCGACATGGCGGCGTTGCTGGCGGGTACCAAGTACCGGGGAGAATTCGAGGAACGGCTTAAATCCGTGCTCAAGGAAATCTCGCAGGAAGAAGGCCGCGTCATCGTATTCATCGACGAGCTCCACACGATGGTCGGCGCGGGCAAGGCCGAAGGCGCCATGGACGCGGGCAACATGCTCAAACCGGCGCTGGCCCGCGGTGAACTGCACTGCGTCGGCGCAACCACGCTCGACGAGTATCGCAAATACATCGAGAAAGACGCTGCGCTGGAACGTCGCTTTCAGAAAGTACTGGTCGACGAACCGTCAGTTGAAAGCACCATTGCCATCTTGCGCGGCTTGAAAGAGAAGTACGAATTGCATCACGGCGTGGAAATTACCGATCCGGCGATCGTGGCCGCAGCGGAGCTTTCGCATCGATACATCACCGACCGCTTTCTGCCTGACAAGGCAATCGATCTGATCGACGAAGCGGCGGCCCGCATCAAGATGGAAATCGATTCCAAGCCGGAACAGATGGATAAACTCGACCGCCGGATCATCCAGTTGAAGATCGAGCGGGAAGCGGTGAAGAAGGAGAAGGATGAAGCCTCGCGAAAACGCCTTGCGCTGATTGAGGACGAAATCAAGAAACTCGATCGCGAATATGCCGACCTCGAAGAGATCTGGAAAGCCGAGAAAGCCCAAGTACAAGGTTCGCAGCACATCAAGGAAGAACTGGAGAAGCTGAAGCTGGAAATGGAGGCAGCCAAGCGCAAGGGCGATTGGCAGAAGGTTTCCGAGCTTCAGTACGGCAAGATTCCGCAGCTCGAATCGCAGCTCAAGAAGGCGGAAAGCTCAACGGACAAGCCGCAATTCAAACTGCTGCGCACCGAGGTCGGCGCGGAGGAAATCGCCGAAGTGGTGTCGCGAGCGACTGGAATTCCAGTATCGAAGATGTTGCAGGGCGAACGTGAAAAACTGCTCAACATGGAAAAGCGGTTGCATGAACGCGTGATCGGCCAGGACGAGGCGGTGCGGATGGTATCGGATGCAATCCGCCGCTCGCGTGCGGGGTTATCCGATCCGAACCGGCCATACGGTTCCTTCCTGTTTTTGGGGCCGACCGGAGTGGGCAAAACTGAGCTGTGCAAGGCGCTGGCTTCGTTCCTGTTCGACTCGGAGGATCACCTGATCCGCATCGACATGTCCGAGTTCATGGAAAAGCACTCGGTAGCCCGGCTGATTGGCGCGCCACCCGGCTATGTTGGCTATGAGGAGGGCGGATATCTGACCGAGGCTGTTCGCCGCAAGCCCTATTCAGTCATCCTGCTGGACGAGGTCGAAAAGGCTCACCCGGACGTGTTCAACGTCCTGCTGCAGGTACTAGATGACGGCCGCATGACCGATGGCCAGGGACGTACCGTGGATTTCAAGAACACGGTGATCGTGATGACGTCGAACCTCGGCAGCCAGATGATCCAGCAAATGTCCGGCAACGATTATCAGTTGATCAAGCTGGCGGTAATGGGCGAGGTCAAAACCCATTTTCGTCCGGAATTCATCAACCGCATTGACGAGGTGGTGGTGTTCCATGCTCTCGATGAAAAGCATATCAAGTCGATTGCAAGGATTCAGCTTGGTTATCTGGAAAAGCGGCTCGCGGCGATGGAAATGAAGCTCGAAGTGGACGACGCGGTGCTGGCGGAACTTGCTTCGGTCGGTTTCGATCCGGTTTACGGTGCACGACCGTTGAAGCGCGCGATTCAGTCTGCGATAGAGAATCCGCTGGCCAAGGAGATCCTCGAGGGTCGATTCGGGCCCAAGGACGTCATCCGCGTATCGATGAGTACAGGCAAGCTCAGTTTCAAGAAGGGATAGTTCATTTGCAGCCAGCCGGGAAAGCTTTCCGGCTGGCTAGCGCCCCGGTTTTGACCGATAATTCGACGCTTGATCAGCGTGCGGGCCGTGTTCGCGGCTGATCAGGACCTGTCTCCCACATAGAACATGACTGTCGAAACTTCTGTCCAACCGCTCGCGCTCGTTCGCGGCGAACCGGTACTCGAAATGCCCGGGGATTTGTATATCCCGCCGGACGCCCTTCGCATTTTCCTGGATACGTTCGAAGGGCCGCTGGATCTGCTGCTTTATCTGATCCGCAGGCACAACCTCGATGTCCTGGACATCCCGATGTCCAGCCTTACCCGGCAGTACATGGACTATGTGGAAGCCATGCGGGCCAATCAACTCGAATTGGCGGCAGAATACTTGCTGATGGCGGCGCTTTTGATCGAGATCAAATCGCGCATGCTACTGCCACGACCTGTTCAGGTGGGCGCACAGGAAGAGGATCCGCGTGCCGAGCTGGTACGCCGGCTGCTCGAATACGAACGAATGAAGGCAGCAGCGCAAGGGATCAACGAAATGCCTCAGGTCGGGCGGGATTTCTCGCTGGTTCAGATATGGCTCGACAAAGAAGTCGAGCAGCGGCTGCCTGATGTCAATTCCGATGATTTGCGAAATGCATGGCTGGGCCTGGTCGCGCGAGCGCGCGTGACCCGCCATCACCGGATTACCCGGGAGCAATTGTCAGTACGCGAACACATGAGCAGGATTCTGCGCAGCCTGCAAAATTTGAAATTTGTCCGCTTCGAAGACCTTTTCGACGCCGATGTCGGCGTGCCGGTGCTGGTAGTGACCTTTCTTGCGATACTTGAACTTGCCCGCGAGACTCTCGTGCAAGTCACCCAGCAAGGTGCGTTTTCGCCCATTTACGTAAAGTTAAATCATGGACTTGCCGCTGTCTGATCCCCTTCATGTCAAACGTGTGCTGGAGGCTGCCTTGCTGAGCAGCGTAGAACCCTTGCCCATCGCGGATCTCAGGAAGCTGTTCGACGAAGAAATCGCCGCTGACGTACTGCGCCGTGTACTGGAAGAATTGCGCACCGATTGGGCGGAGAAGGGCGTGGAACTGGCCAATGTCGCCAGTGGATGGCGCTTCCAGGTTCGTCCCGACTATCAGAAGTATCTTGATCGCCTGAACCCCCAGCGTCCGCCAAAATATTCGCGGGCCGTCCTGGAAACACTCGCGATCATTGCCTACCGCCAACCGGTGACACGAGGGGACATCGAAGATATACGCGGTGTTGTCGTCTCCAGCGGGATTCTCAAGGCGCTCGAGGCGCGAGGTTGGATTGACGAGGTCGGACATCGTGAGGTGCCGGGTCGCCCTGCGCTTTATTCGACAACGCGCATGTTCCTCGATGATTTGAATCTTCGTTCTCTGGACGAATTGCCGCCTCTCGAGGATTTGGGCGCGCTGGTCGAATCCGAACCGGTAACGGATCAGATCGAGCATCTGGAGCATGCGGAGACAGCGATACTCCCAGTAGCCGGCGAGGAGCCCGGGAGTGCTCCTCCTGCCGAACACGAACGAAGGCTCGATACGGCGTAATATTTGACGGCTTCCGGCGGCCTTTGCCTACGCCGGAGCGCATGGCTGACTTCGTGGAGAAGAATAAATATGAAGGCCATCCTCATCGCCAATCCCAAAGGCGGGTCCGGAAAGACGACGCTCGCAACCAACCTGGCTGGGGCACTTGCAGCCAGAAAACAGAAAGTTTCCCTGTGGGATTTGGATCGCCAGCATTCTTCGCGCAACTGGCTGGCGATCAGGCCTGCCGAGCGTCCTGTCATACATAGCCTTGATGCCAAAGATGGCGATGAATCGCCGACGTCACATAGTTCCAACTGGTTGATTCTTGATTCGGCGGCGGGACTGCATGGCAAGAATCTCGCGCATGCGCTGAAAATCGCGCACAAAATCATCATCCCCGTGCAGCCGTCGGTTTTCGATATGGCCGCGACCAGTACATTTTTGCAGACGTTGTTGGAGGAAAAGGCGGTGCGCAAGCACAAAACCTTTATTGGTATCGTCGGCATGCGAGTGAACCCGCGAACGCGAGCGGCTGCGACACTCGAAGCTTTTCTGGCTCAGTTCAAGTTGCCAGTCCTGACCTACCTGCGCGACACCCAGATTTACGTCAATGCGGCATTCAATGGCCTGAGTCTGTTCGATTTACCGGAATACCTGAGCGGAAAGGACCTCGAACAATGGCAGCCGATCCTGGATTGGGTCGACGAGGATTGATCTCGCGCCGCGTACCGTTCTCCGGTATAGATTGACTGGAGATTTCGCGGGTTGCTATAATCCGGCCTCTCGAAATTTGGCATGTCCAATTTCGATCGGTCGCGGGGTGGAGCAGTCTGGCAGCTCGTCGGGCTCATAACCCGAAGGTCGTAGGTTCAAATCCTGCCCCCGCAACCAACTGCTCTTTAACAATATAAACAGCCGATGCGTGTGGGTGCTTCGTGCATTTTGAGGCGCTGCGCGGGAACGGGTAGAGGGTTATCGCCCGGTTGGTTTTGTCCTGTAAGAGGGATGGAATTGACGCCTGTCCTGTGAAGAAGC
>JANXPQ010000273.1 GCA_025357235.1 Betaproteobacteria bacterium | reverse complement strand
CTGCCGGAACTGATCCGCTACGCCGCCGGCGAAATCGCGCGCAGACTGCCATGAATGCCCTCCCCTCCTCCGGATCCATCCCGGCGAAGAGCACCGACCGCTGGGAACCCGGACGCTGCGCCGGCGCCACGAAGAGCCTGGGCGGGTTCCTGCGCACCATCGAGCTCGATGCCGGCGCGGCGGCCGATCATGCCGATGCCTTCGAACGCATGCGCGCGGGCGAACTGCAGGCGGTCGTCGTCCACGGCGTTTATCCGCAAGTCGTGCTCGATCGCCTGGTCGATCGCCTCGAAAGGCACGATCCGCCTTTTCTGAAAACCTGGTTCCCGGAAAAATTCCGTTCCTGGTTTTTCGGGCGCAACCTCAATCTTTCGCGCCCCGATCTGGCCGGTTACTTCGAGGAAGCCGCCGCATTCAATGCGCAACTCGATGCATTGTTTCCGGCGCCGGGCATCACGCGGCATGTGGGTGCAATCCTCGCATCGCTCGATCGTGGCCGGCCTTTCGTCGCCGCACCCGGGCCGGGTACGAACCAGCGCTACATGTTCACCACCCTGCGAGCCCATACGGAGGGCGGTTATATTCCGGCGCACTTCGACAACGAACAGACGTTGCGGCCGACCTACCGCCATCTGCACAGCATCGTCGAACTGCACATGACCTCTTTCGTGCTCGCGCTGACGATGGCCGATGCCGGCGGCGCGCTGGAGGTATTCGACCTGCGTGTGGAGCCGGAACGTGCGCGCGTCCTCAGCGACGACCGTGTCACCGACAAGCCGGACGTTTCCGTCCTCGATTCGGTGAGCTTTCGCCTGCCGCCGGGCTCGCTGATCCTGCTCGACTCCGGCCGCTACCTGCACCGCCTGACCCCGGTGCAGGGCGCGCGCAAACGCTGGACCGCATGCAGCTTCATGGCGCTGTCGCGCAACCATGATGCGACGTATTGCTGGGGATGACCGTGCGCCTGCCGGTCCCGCCCTATTTCGACTATCTGATAGAAGGTTTCCGCCGCGGCAAGGCCGGACGCTTCGTGCATCTGGGGCATTGGAACACGTCCGCCGCGCTCGACGCGGAACCTCAACCGGATGAATTCGAGCGCGCGCAGACTCGTCTTACGCAGGTCCTGCTCGGCATGGCCGACTTGCATGCCGGCCAGAGCGTGCTCGATGTCGGCTGCGGCTTCGGCGGCAGCTTCGATCTCCTCAACCGGCAATTGCACGACATGCAGCTTGCCGGCGTGAATATCGATCAACGCCAGCTCGACATCTGCCGCTCGATCGAGCCGCTGCACGGCAACCAACTGCAGTGGGAACTGGCCGATGCCTGCAAATTGCCGTTTGCGGATGCAAGCTTCGACCGCGTGCTGTGCATCGAAGCGATGTTCCATTTCGCGTCGCGCGCAAAATTCTTCGTCGAAGCGGCGCGGGTGCTGAAACCCGGCGGCGTCATGGTGGTTTCCGACATCGTGGTCGCGGAGTCGGCAAGGAAACTGGACGTGCCCGGCTTCAGCATCGAGGGCTGGATCCGGGACGGTTTCGGACCGTGGCCGGATTTCTGGGGCGCCGAGGGCGATCATCGCTCGCTCGGCGCAGCCGCAGGCCTCGAAACCACGGCGCTGCACGATGCCACCGCCAACACCTTGCGCAGCCACCGGTTCACGGTCCCGTCGTCGCTCGACGAACGGCGCGACCCGGGCGACGCCGCCAGCCGCGCCGCGCTGATGCTGCGCTGGCTGCACCGCAATGCGCATATGCGATATCTGTACATGCGTTTCGACAAGCCCGCGTAGAATTGGCACGACTCCCCGGGAAAGCAGCATCCTCATGGCATCGAACTCAAGACGCATCGCCCTGGTCTGCATGACGCCTGACACGGATACCAACGAGCACGGCAGCATGGAGCTGCCCAGCTACGGCATCCGGCGCATCCTCGCCTCGACGCTGGCCGATCCGCGGCTGCAGGACGCCCAGGTAGCGCTCATCGATGTCGAACGCGCCGATGCGGATGCCTACACCCAGGCCATCGACCAGTTCGAGCCCGACCTCATCGGTTTTTCCATCTACGTCTGGTCCACACCCTGCCTGGTCGAGGTCGCGCGCCGCGCCAAGCAGAAGCACCCGAATTGCATGATCGTGTTCGGTGGTCCGTCCGCGCGCACCGCGCTGTTCGACTTGGCGCCTTACGCGGCGGCCTTCCGTTACATCGACGCCGTGGTCGAATCGAACGGCGAAGATATTTTCCGCGAGATCGCTTCGCTGCCGGTACTCTCACGCAGCGCGCTGGAATCCGTGAAAGGCCTCAAGCTGCCCGCGCACGGCGGCGGGTGGATGGACAGCGGGCATCGCGCGCCGGTGCCGCTCGACGACATCGCCTCGCCCTATCAGACCGGGCTGATCAAGGCGAACACGGTCGCCTATCTCGAAACCTTTCGCGGCTGCCCGTTCTCCTGCTCGTTCTGCGAATGGGGCGCCACCGGGGATTCGAAAGCGGTATTTTCGACGGACTACATCACGCGCGAACTCGAAGCCTATGCGCGCCACAACGTGGCGGCCGTGTTTTCGGTGGATGCCGGCCTCAACCTGAACCACCAGGCCTTCCGCAACCTGCGCGACGCCGAATCGCGCGTCGGCTTCCTCAAGAAAGTGACGTTCTGGAGCGAAATCTACCCGTCGCTGATCAAGGAAGAACACCTCGAATTCCTGTCCTCGGTGCACGCGACCTATCTGGGCATCGGCCTGCAATCCACCGATCCCGAAGTCCTCAAGGGGCTGCAGCGCCCCTTCGACCAGCGCCGCCTCGAAACTGTGGTGCGCCAGGTATGCGACGTCGCCGAAGCCGAATTGCAGGTGATATTCGGCCTGCCCGGCGATTCCCCTGCGGGGTTCCGGCGCACGCTGGAAATGGCGCGTTCCATGCCCGTCGGCGTGCGCGCATATGGCTGCCTGGTCCTGCCGGATGCCTTGATGACCCGCAGCAAACCGGAATGGAACATCGACTTCGACCCGATCTCGCTGCGCATGAAATCCTGTGCCGGCTGGAGCGAACGGGATGTGCATGACATGCGAGCCTGGATCACCGACGAAGTGCGCGCCGCCGGCGGCCGGTCCGGCGACTATTGGTGGTTCTTCCCGCGCAAGCGTTGATGGACTCCCTGCCGACTCCCACCGCATGCAGACCGGGGCGGCGCGTGGCATTGCTGGCGCGCTACCCGGTGCGCGACCGCGCCATGCCGCAGTTCATTTCCAACCACGGCATGCGCATGGTCGAAGCCATGCTGCTTGCTTCCGGGATGGGCGGCCTCGAAGTGAAGGCCTGGGACCTGACGAGCGGATCGGTTGAAGCACTGGTCAGCGAACTCCTCGCCTTCGATCCCGACGTCCTCGGATTCTCGACCTACCTGTGGTCATTTCCTTTTTTCGTGGAAGTCGCCCGCCATGTAAAGCAGGATGACCCGCGCCGCCTGATCGTGTTCGGCGGGCCTTCCGCGCGCCCGAGCATGATGAGCCTCGAGCCGTTCCGCCCCGCGCGGCAATGGGTGGATGCGCTGGTCATCAACGAGGGTGAGCATGCCTTCCGCGAAATCGTGGCGCTGGCGGATCGCGGCCCGGACTCGCTGATGACGATAGCGGGCCTCGCGCTGCCCAAAGATGAAGGCTGGGTCGAAACGCCCGCGCGGCCGCTGGGCGACCTGAACGATCTGCCCTCGCCCTACGCGATGGACCTCGTGCCCAAGGGCGGCCTGAGCGTATTGCAAACTTATCGCGGTTGTCCGTTCACCTGCTCGTTCTGCGAATGGGGCACGATGGAATCGCCCAAGCGCGTGCGCGAAGTCGACGAGCTTTGCGTGGAATTCGAAGGCATGGCGCGCCACAACGTGGTCGGCGCGCTGGAGGTGGATGCGGGACTGAACCTGAACCAGAATGCGTTTCGCAACCTGCGCGCCGCGGCGGATATGACGGGATTTTTTGCCACGCGCTCGCTGATCTGCGAAGTGTATCCGGCCAAGGTGAAGCAGGAGCACATCGACTTTCTCGCGTCCGTCCACGAACCGCTGGTCGGCATCGGATTGCAGTCCTTCGACAACGACGTGCTCAAGCACGTCGAGCGGTCTTACGACGAATCGCGCTTCGAGGCCACGCTGCACCAGCTTCGCAAAGTCGCGCACGTGGCCATAGAGATCATCATGGGCCTGCCGGGCGACACGCCGCAGAATTTCCGCAAGAGCTTCGAACGCGCGCGCAGCCTGCCTACTGCGCTGCGGGTCTATCACTGCGTAGTCCTGCCTTCCGCGCTAATGGTGCGCGCGCCGGCGAGCGACAAACTGGATTACGATCCGATCACGCTGAAGCTGCGCTCCTGTACCGGTTGGTCGGAACGCGAGCTGCAGACCGAAATGGACTACGTCACCGCCTGCGCCGCCCGTGACGGCGGCCGCTCCGGCGAATTCTTCTGGGTGTTCCCGCCCCCGCACCTGTCACGGCGTTAGCGTTCCCCTACCGCCCAGTACCGCGAACCATCCGCGGCTGTCAGGGTCAATCAATCAAGCCCGATCAATTCGCCTCCGGGTGCCAGGCGCGCATCGTCATCGCACTGTCACCGTCGCGCCACCCATCTGCCTGGAGAAATCTTATGCGCATCGTGACCCCTTCCATTCTGCTGGCGGGATTGCTGCTGGCGCTCGCCGGCTGCGGCGAAAAAGCGACCTTGCCGGTCAAGGCCGGCATGGGCGCCGATCCGACCCTGCCGCCGCCGCACCATACGCTCCTGCCCACCATGAATATCGCCCCCGCAAAGGGCTGGCCGGCAGGCGCCGCCCCCATCGCCGCCGCGCGATTGACGGTAAGCGCGTATGCGAACAGGCTCGATCATCCGCGCTGGCTGTATGTGCTTCCCAACGGCGACGTGCTCGTTGCCGAGACCAATGCCCCGCCGAAACCGGAAGACGGCAAAGGCATCAAGGGCTGGGTCATGAAGAAAGTCATGGCCTGCGCCGGTGCCGGGACGCCGAGCGCGAATCGCATTACCCTGCTGTGCGATGCGGACGGCGACGGGATAGCGGAAACGAAAACCGCTTTCCTGGAAGGCCTGCATTCCCCGTTCGGCATGGCACTCGTCGGCGAATTTCTGTATGTGGCCAATTTCGATGCCGTCGTACGCTTCGCCTACAAAGCCGGCGATACCCGCATCATCGACCCCGGCAAAAAGATTGCCGACTTGCCCGCGGGACCGATCAACCACCACTGGACCAAGAACATCATCGCCAGCCGGGACGGCAAGCGCCTCTATGTAACGGTGGGCTCCAACAGCAACGTCGCGGAAAACGGCATGGAGGTGGAAGAAAACCGCGCCGCGATTCTCGAGATCGATCCCGCCACCGGCAACTCGCGTGTCTTTGCTTCGGGATTGCGCAACCCGAACAGCATGGGCTGGCAACCGCAAAGCGGCGTGCTGTGGACTGCGGTGAACGAACGCGACGAAATCGGCAGCGACCTTGTGCCCGACTACATGACGTCCGTGAAAGACGGGGCCTTCTACGGCTGGCCTTACAGCTACTTTGGCCAGCACGTCGACGAACGCGTCAAACCACCCCGCCCTGACATGGTGGCCAAAGCAATCCGGCCGGACTACGCCCTCGGCCCGCATGCCGCTTCGCTCGGACTCACCTTCTATGACGGCAAGCTCCTGCCCTCGCACTATGCGAACGGCGCATTCATCGGCCAGCACGGCTCCTGGAACCGCAGGCCGCCCAGCGGCTACAAGGTCATCTTCGTGCCGTTCGCGAATGGACAGCCTGCCGGCGACGCCGAAGACGTCCTCACCGGCTTCCTCAACGCGGATGGCGATGCGTACGGTCGCCCGGTCGGCGTCGCGGTGGATAAAGCAGGTGCGCTGCTGGTTGCCGACGACGTCGGCAATATCGTCTGGCGCGTGACGCCGGAGACAAAGCAGGCTTCAGTGCAACGCTGATTTTCTAGCGCGCGTCCAGGGGACTTAATACGCCCCGCCCGCCGCGATTCAGCACATGCGTGTAGATCATCGTTGTCGAGACATCTGAGTGACCCAGGAGTTCCTGCACCGTTCTGATGTCGTAACCGGACTGCAGCACATGGGTGGCAAACGAGTGACGCAATGTCTGGCAGTGTACTGGCTTCGGAATGCCGACAATTCTGGTCGCCTTCTTGATAGCGCGTTGGAGTACCGATTCGTCGATGTGATGCCGTCGAATGACGCCGTCGTCCGGATCTGCTGAACGATTCTTTGACGGGAAAATGTATTGCCATGCCCACTCGAAGCCTGCGCGCGGGTACTTACGCGCCAGAGCATAAGGCAGGTGCACTTCACCATATCCTTCAACCAAATCCAGATCGTGTATCTGGCGCACTTTCTGCAGCTGATTCTGCAATGGAACAATGAGTGTTTTGGGAAGCATGGTGATTCTGTCCTTCTCGCCTTTCCCATCACGCACGAGAATCTGGCCGTAGCCGAAATCCACGTCCTTTATCCGCAAACGCAGGCATTCCATCAGTCGCATGCCCGTGCCATACAACAAGCTGCCCATGAGCCAGTGAATCCCGTCGAGCGCACCGAGCAGTTTTTCCACCTCGTCCCTCGTCAGTACGACCGGCATTCGTTGCGGACGCTTTGCCCGTACCAGCCCGTCCAGCCAGTCGAATTCTACGCCGAGCGTTTCTTTGTAAAGAAAAAGTAGCGCGGAAAGAGCCTGGTTCTGGGTCGCCGCCGCGACGTTACGATCGGTTGCCAGATGGTTCAGGAATGCCGTAACCGCGGCCTCCCCAAGTTCGGAGGGATGCCGCTTGCCATGAAAGTAGATGAACCGCTTGGTCCAGTGGATGTATGCTTCTTCCGTGCGGCGGCTGTAATGCAATCGTCGTATCGCACCACGCAGCCTATCCAGGAGACGGGGCCCTTTAGAATCGATTGATGAACTCGCTGATTCCGTTAACATTGTTCGACCTCCACGCAGCCTATTTCCGTTGATGGCGGCAAATAACACGACTTGATCGATACTGTTATTATTAGGCGAGTATATACTTGACAAACGCATGCCACGACAGGACAATGGCTCCACTCTCTGGAGAAACGCCATGTCCGATCTACTCAGCGCCCCACGATTCCACAACGAAGAAACCGCCCGCCAGCACTTAGAATCCATCCGCTGGCCTACTGGCGCAATCTGTCCGCATTGTGGTGGTACAGAACGCAATGTCGCCTTGAACGGCAAGGCGCACAGGACTGGCCTGTACTTCTGCGGTGACTGCCGCGAACAGTTTACCGTCACAGTCGGCACCGTCTTTGAACGCTCCAAGATTCCCATTCATAAATGGATTCTGGCTACGCACTTGATGTGCGCCAGCAAGAAGGGTATTGCCAGCAAGCAGATTGAACGCATGCTGGAAGTCACGTACAAAACCGCATGGTTCATGTCGCACCGTATCCGCGAAGCGATGAAGCCAACCGGCGGCGGTCTGCTTGGCTCGGGCGGCAACCCGGTTGAGGCCGATGAAACTTACATTGGTAACAAGCCCGGCGTGGCGAAACGTGCCGGCTACGCGCACAAAGAAGCAATCTTCTCCCTCGTGGAGCGCGAGGGCTCGGTTCGTTCGTTCCATGTGACCGACGTGAAGGCCGAAACGCTCAAGGCCAAACTGTTAGCGAACGTGGATACCAAAGCCCGCTTGATGACGGACAAGGGAGGCCAGTACCGTAAAACCAAAAACTTCTTCCCGAAGCATGAGCAAGTCGATCATGGCGCGGGGGAATACGTGCGTGGATCTGTTCACACCAACACAATCGAGGGCTTCTTCTCAATCTTCAAGCGCGGCATCTATGGCACGTATCAGCATGTCAGCTCCCAGCACCTGGGACGCTACACCACGGAATTCGATTTCCGCTATAACAACCGCGCGGCTCTAGGTGTCGATGACACCCAACGCTCTGACGCGGCCTTGAAGGGTATTTCCGGAAAACGCCTTACTTATCGGCGGATTGGTGCGTAAACGCGGGCCAAATCGCGCATGAACTGGGATCATGTAAAAGAGCAAGTAGTAGCGCGCAAACTAGAAGAAGTGCTAGGGGCGATGTCACTAGGGCTATTAGCCTCAATACCCACGGCAGAGAGCTGGCTAGTGCCGTATGCACAAGCACTAACGCCGTTAGCGACAGTACGAATAATATCGGGACTGCTTGCAGTGGTATGTGCGGCATTGGCCTGGGCTGCTTACAAGACGCCAAATTTCAAGCACTCGCAATTAGACGGCGGCGTTTGGTTGGACAGGAAAACAGGGGTCCGATATTGCCCAAATTGCCGTGGAAATAGAAAGCTCATTCCGCTAGTAGACAAGGATGATTTGTTTTGGGATTGCCCCAATACCGATTGCAATAAACGTTTTCGAAAGAGATTGCATTATTAGCCGTCAGCATCCGATGGGTAGACGTGATAACCGAGATGCCTTGATCTGAACTTGCGAAGCGCGTACCTGCCAAAATCCATAAATCCGTTGGAATGGCTTATCTCATAAGCGACGAGATCGGCGGCCTGAAGTGGCAGGCACGTTTTCGGATCGCCACCAAAACCACTTTGAAGCTGAGGCAACGCAATCCTGATCTGATCGACGTATCGCCCGATCCTCTCGCTCGTGACCAGCGGATTGTGCGCAAAAACTAACTTGATATAGTCGCGCTCCTCTTTCGCAAACTGCGCAGCGTTTTTAATCGCACTCGTCACGCCAGCAATATAAGTCGCCTCCGGCTCGGTAGCGGCTTGCTTCGCGCCAATCAGTGAGCCAAGCCTGCCGACCATCACATCCGTCAACCGATCGAGATAAGCCCTCCTGCGATCATCGTCCCACCCGCGATATGCGTTGCCGCGGGGCGTCTTTCGAGATTCAAACTCAACGCCATGAAAAAAGCTAACCCCGTATTCATTCAACACGTCTTGCCATTCTTGTGTGAAGCGTTGCCAGGATTCAACCGGCGCAACGCAGCCGCCCAACACCAAAGACGTTAGCTTTCCCGTCTTTTTGTCGTGTTTGCCGCTCTCGTCGAAATATCCCCAGAGCATGAATCCCACCTGCGTTGATAGGCGCCAACCTAAACCAAGCATCAGCTCGTCGAGATAGGGAAGCGGCGTCCTTGTTGCGTCTTTCGACTCCATCGCCTACAGTCTTGAATGAATATGCCACCCAAGAACGCAGCTAGTATGCCACCCACGCCAGACACTGATGATGTCCTGCGGCGCATGCTCGCCTCACCGCCCGATCCGAAGAAATCCAAACAGAAGAAACGCCCCACAAAAACAACTAAGCCCCGAAAATAACGGGGCTTTTGTTTTCCTTCGGCCCGTCACGCCTTATACTGTGCGCCTATCCAGTGCATTTGTCACGTATACACTCGCCTAATATAACCAGCCCTTTGACGCTTTGTAAAGCGTCTTTTAGGGGCCCTACTTCACGTTATACGGCATGAAATCGTTCGCGCTGGTCACCTTCGCCGGAGCTTTGTGCCTCGCTGCCACGTACCACTTAACCCGTGCGGGAAGTTTCATATTCGCAATGGTGGTTATCGCAATTATCGGAGCGTCTGCCGGCGTGGTGTCTGCGTTGTTGAATGGCGTAAAAACTAAGACAAGCCTTTTGCTTTTGGTAGTGGCATTTGTCACTGGCGCCCTATTCAGTGAGGTTATTTCATTTGTGTATTACTACTTCACTTATGGCTATCAAGACCGAAAGCTCAACGTGGGAATTGCCGTGTCCGAGCTAGAGTTCGGAGTAATCTCCGTCATAGGTACCATTGCCATGCTCATCGCCGCATTAGTAACAAGCCGTATAACCCGTCGTTTCAGTGGACCGCCTGCGGCGGCCTCTGAACTCTAGCGTTAGGGTACAAAGTCGCATCATGAGAATTGTTTTTCGAATCGCTGTTGGTTCCGCGATTGGATTCGCCTTAATCTCTGCGGGAATAGCGGGCTTTTACTATTGGCATGCGCGCCCCATGTTATGGCAACCCGAGAAATATCGGTTCATTGAACAGAGGCTGCGAGATCCGACGACTACTGGTGAGATGTTGCGACAAACGGCGCTCGAAGGTCACAATGTAATCTTGAGTTCTCATGAAATCATCGATAGTGCGCTCGAACTTCTCATCAGCCTGGGCTTCGGGGCCGCGCTAGTCTTTGCGATTCTTGCTTACTTGGTAAGAAAGGCCGAAAAAGGAATGCCAAGTGCACCCTAACCAGGCATTGCACGCGACGCCTAACGGCGCGCGTGAATTTCGTCGTTAGGCATCAAGCCATGTTGTATCACGACGGTTCGACAGTCCAGTTGGGAGACATTGTGAATGTGCCCGTGCCGAATGGTACCGCCAAAGCTCGCGTAGTCATGCTGGGCGATACATACGAACATCTTGATATCAACACAAGATTTTTGTCGTGGGTAAAGGCGGACAAAGTGCTCAAAGAAGCGTCAGTGGTCATTGAGTGGGTAGGCACCAACCCGTTCGCTCATGACGATCCGCGATATGCACCCGCTGGAAACTACATGTTTTCCGCCATAGACGAGTGGGTTACACGAGATGCCTAACCTTTCGCTCCAGGCGGACCGCGAAGCGGCCGCTGAGCTATCACGTTAGGCACCTTTGGCCATCTCTCACAAACGCAGGTTGGGGCTTGTGCTCGGCGGAGTTGGACTGCTCGGAATCGTTTTCCTACTTTACTTTTACGTGTTGCGTGACTACGCCCAAGCCAAGGAATTCTGTGATGGCGTTCAGCCTGGCTCCGCGCTTCAGGACGTGACCAAGCAAGCCGAGGGCAATTCGAGTAAAGACCGCTTCTTTGTGAGAGATTGGGAAATGCGCGTGATATTTCGATCTACGCATTCTTGCTACTGCCAGATTGCTTTCGTCGACCAGAAGGTCAAATGGTCGCGCGCTTTATGCACCGACTAGTCCATGGCCTAACATGTCATTGGAGAGGGACGCCTAACGGCGCCCCTCAATTCGCACGTTGGGCGTACCGATGAGAAGACCATCCGCACTATTTTTGTCGTTAATTGGCTGGGTGAGTGCCGTCGCTCTGCTAATGCAGTTTGTTTACTTGCCCACTCATGAGCCGTTGAGCCTCGGTGAGAGTGTGCTGGCTGGGTCACTTTCTATTCTTGCTGTGTCTGCCTCGTTGACCGCACTCACGTTGGCAACCATCGGTGTCCTGCGTCGTACCCGCCTCTCGGAGAATGTGCTGGCGTTTGCGGCTGCGGCATCGTTGTTTATCTCGATCGGAGTGGCATTCTTGGCCTATGTTTAGATTGAATCGCGGGCCCAACCCGGCGCTGGTTCGGACCGTCCGCCTGCGGC
>JANXPQ010000204.1 GCA_025357235.1 Betaproteobacteria bacterium | reverse complement strand
GTGCTGGAGCGGGCCAACAAGGTCATCCAGCAGATCGCGGAGAGCGAGAAGTTCGACCTCATTCTGCAGGAGGCGGTGTATATCAGTCCGCGCATCGACATCACCGACAGAGTGATCAAGGCGCTCGCAGACAAGTAGCGGGGTTCGGCGTCCTTGTCTGGACGCGAAGCCCGCGCGTTCGACGGTGCATCACAGCGACCAGGCTCGAATGGAAGAGGATGCGCGCAAGTCTTTCAGCCTGGCGGAACTGGCCGGGCGTTTCGGGGGCACCGTGATCGGTGACGCCGCGGTGCGCATCCGCCAGGTGGCGCCGCTCGAATCCGCCGGGCCGGAAGAACTTTCCTTCCTTACCAACCGCAAATACCAGAAGCTGTTAGCCACGACGCGCGCTGCGGCGGTCCTCCTTTCGGAAGATTCCGCCGACGCGGCGCGATTGCCGCGCATCATCTGCAAGAATCCTTACGCCACCTACGCGCGTGTTGCCGCCCTGATCAATCCCGACGTCCGGCCCGCGGCCGGCATCCATGCCAGGGCGACCGTCGATGCCCAGGCCCGCGTAGCCGTTTCTGCCTCCGTCGGACCCGGCGCGGTAATCGAAAAGGGCGCCGAGATCGGCGACAGCGTCGTGATCGGAGCGAATTGTTTCGTCGGCGAGGGCGCGCGCATCGGTGCGCATACCCGCCTGCATCCGAACGTCACGATCTATCACGACTGCGTACTCGGAGAGCGTGTGATCCTGCATTCGGGCGTGGTCATCGGTGCCGACGGTTTCGGCATGGCGATGGACGACGGACGCTGGCTGAAAATCCCGCAGATCGGCCGTGTCCTGATCGGCGATGACGTGGAGGTGGGTGCCAGCACGACCATCGACCGCGGCGCGCTGGACGATACGGTCATCGAAGAAGGCGTGAAGCTGGACAATCAGATCCAGATCGGCCACAACTGCCATATCGGCGCGCATACCGCGATTGCGGGTTGCACCGGGATTGCCGGAAGCACGAAAATCGGCAAATACTGCATGCTGGGCGGCAACGCGATGATCTCCGGACATCTGACGATTGCCGATCGCGTCGTCATTTCCGGCGGTACGCTGGTTGCCAAGTCGATTACCGAGCCGGGAACCTACACTGCGGTCTTTCCCATGCAGCCGCACAGGGAGTGGCTGAAGAATGCGGCGCTGGTGCGCCACCTGCACGAATTGATGGAAAGAGTGCGCAGGCTCGAGGACGAAGTGAAAAAACTGGGAAGGGGATGACTTTGGACGCGATGGAAATTCAGGAAATAATTGAGCATCTGCCGCATCGCTTTCCGATGCTCCTGATCGACCGCGTGTTGTCGGTGGAACCGGGCAAGGAAATCGTCGCCCTGAAGAACGTCACCATCAATGAACCGTTCTTTACCGGTCATTTTCCGCACTATCCCGTCATGCCCGGCGTGCTCATCGTCGAGGCCATGGCGCAGGCGGCTGCCGTGCTGGCATTCAAGACTTTCGATCTGAAGAGCGACGCCAGGAGCGTGTATTACTTCGTCGGCATCGATGCAGCGCGTTTCAAGAAACCGGTCGTGCCGGGCGATCGCCTGATCCTGAAGGTGCAGATCCTGCGCGCCATACGCGGCATCTGGAAATTTTCCGCGCAGGCTTTCGTCGAAGACATCCTGGTTTCGGAAGCGCAGTTGCTCTGCACGATGCGCGCGAATCCGGATAACGACCGGCAATGATCCACCCGAGCGCCATCGTTCATTCCGGGGCAAAGCTCGCGCCGGACGTCGAGATAGGACCTTACGCGATCATTGGCGAGCACGTCGAGATCGGCAGCGGCACCTCCATCGGTTCGCATACCGTCGTCACTGGGCACACTCGCATCGGCAGCCACAACTGCATCTACCAGCATGCCGTCATCGGCGGCGACCCGCAGGACAAAAAATACGCCGGCGAACCCACGCGACTGGAAATCGGCGATCACAACGTCATTCGCGAATTCTGCACGCTGAATACCGGAACCGTCCAAGACGTGGGCGTAACGCGAATCGCCGATTACAACTGGATCATGGCCTATGTGCACATGGGCCATGATTCCCAGGTTGGCAGCCATACCGTTCTGGCAAACATGGTGACCCTGGCGGGGCATGTGACGATACACGACCACGCCATCCTTGGAGGAGGCACCTTGGTTCACCAGTTCTGCCGGGTCGGCACGAACGCATTCACCGGCGGCGGGACGGTCGTGCTGCGCGACGTGCCGCCTTTCGTGATGGCGAACGGTAATTCCGCGGAGCCGCACGGCATCAACATCGAAGGCTTGAAGCGCAGGAGCTTCAGCACGGAAGTCATAGAACAGATCCGCCGTGCCTATAAGACACTGTACAAGTCCGGACTGTCCCTGGAGGATGCCAAGCAGGCCCTGCACGGCCAGGTCGCGGATTGTCCAGAGCTCGGGATTTTCGTGGAGTTTCTCGACTCCTCGACGCGCAGCATCATTCGCTAGATCCCATGAGCGAACTGTCAGGCCGGAGAATCCGCGTTGCCTTGATGGCGGGGGAAGCTTCCGGCGACCTGCTCGGTGCGCATTTGCTCGCCGCGCTGAAGGAGCGCCTTCCGCGGCTCGAAGCTTTCGGCATTGGCGGCCCGCGCATGCAGTCCGCGGGCATGCAATCCTGGTACCCGATGGAATGGTTCGCGGTGCGCGGCTACATCGAAGTGATCAGGAGCCTGCCGAAACTGTTGCGTGTGCGGCGCGAGTTCAAACGCAGGTTGCTGGCCGATCCACCCGACCTGTTCATCGGCATCGACGCGCCGGATTTCAATCTCGACCTCGAAATTGCACTGCGTGCGGGCGGCATTACCACGGTGCAATATGTCAGCCCGTCGATCTGGGGATGGCGGGGTGAGCGCATCCACAAGATCAAGCGCGCGGTGTCGAAGATGCTGGCGCTGTTTCCTTTCGAGCCGGCAATCTACGAGCGCGCAGGCGTGCCGGTTGCGTATGTGGGTCATCCCCTGGCGGACGATATTCCGGAATTTCCCGATCGCAATGCCGCACGCGAGCAGATGCGCATCTCGCCGAAGCAGACGGTCGTGGCCATTCTTCCAGGCAGTCGGCAGAGCGAAGTCCGCGAGATGGGAGGGTTGTTCATCGCCACGGCCAGGCTGGTGGCGGAGCAGATTCCGAACGTGCATTTTCTGGTGCCGCTGGTCAGCCGCGAAACCCGCAATATTTTCGAAGAGGCGATCTACCACCAGCAGGCCGAGGGCCTGCCGATCACGATTCTGTTCGGGCACGCGCACGTAGCGATGACGGCCGCCGACGCGGTGCTGGTCGCTTCGGGAACGGCCACGCTGGAAGCCGCGCTGCTGAAGCGGCCGATGGTCATCAGCTACAAGATGCCGCGCATCTCCGCCTGGATCATGCGGCGCAAGGCGCACCTGCCTTATGCCGGGTTGCCGAACATCCTGGCGGGGGAGTTCGTCGTGCCCGAACTTCTGCAGGAAGACGCGACCGCGGAGAATCTGGCGCAGGCGCTCTGCAACCAGTTGCAGGACAAAGAGGTGCGCAAGAGGCTGGAAAACAGATTTCTCGAAATTCACCGGTCGCTCAGGCAGGACACGGCGATGCGTGCCGTCGAGGCCATCCTGCCGCTGCTCAACGCTGTTCGCACGCCGGTGCCGGTCGAGGCGGCGCCGGCAGGCGAAGGGGCGCGCGCATGACGCAAGGCCGGCTCATCTGCGGCGTGGATGAAGCGGGCAGGGGGCCGCTCGCAGGACCGGTGTTTGCCGCCTGCGTGATCCTGCGCGAAGACGATCCGATTGCGGGACTGGCCGATTCGAAGGTGCTGTCGCATGAGCGCCGCGAGGAACTCGCCATCCAGATCCGCAGCCGTGCCACGGCCTGGGCAGTGGCCAGCGCCTCTGTGGAGGAGATAGACCGCATCAATATCCTGAGGGCAAGCCTGCTCGCCATGCGGCGGGCCGTGGAGCAACTGACCATCGAACCGCACGAAGTGCTGGTCGATGGGTTGTATTGCCCCGAAGTGCGTTTTCCAGCGCGCGCGATTGTGGATGGCGATGCGCTGGTAGCCGAGATTTCAGCCGCGTCGATCCTGGCCAAGACCGCGCGCGACGCGTTGATGGTGCAATTGCACGAGCTCTATCCCGATTACGGCTTCGCCCGCCACAAGGGCTACTCCACCCGCCAGCACCTGGAGGCTTTGCAGCGCTTCGGCGTCTGCCCGATACACCGGCGCAGCTTCGCGCCCGTTCGCTCGCTTTGCCTCGACTCGGGAGATTAGGGCATTCAATCCAACACGGAGGCACAGAGAACACAGAGGGCACGGAGGAAACCAAACATTCGGCCGAGATCGGAAAGCAGATAGGGTCGTCGTTGTTATTTATCGCCCCGTTCTTGAATTTCTCTGTGTTCTCCGTGCCCTCTGTGCCTCTGTGTTGGGTTTTGACTTTGCTTGAGACCTTTTGGTCAGTAAACGTGCCGCTGCAGGTTGGCTTTCTGCAGGATGGTCGTGGCGAGTTCCTCTATCGATTTCGTCGTCGTATCCATGATTGAAATTCCCTCGGCGCGCATCAGGATCTCGGCTTCGCGGATTTCGTATTCGCAGTTTTCCATGCTCGAGTAGGTGCTTCCCGGACGCCGTTCGTGACGGATGCGCTGCAGCCTGTCCGCGCGGATGGTCAGGCCGAACATCTTCTTGCGGTAGTCCTTGAGCGCCGAGGGCAGTTTCTTCGCCTCGAAATCCTCGGGGATCAGCGGATAGTTGGCGGCGCGGATGCCGAACTGCAGCGCCATGTACAGGCAGGTCGGCGTCTTGCCGCAACGTGATACGCCCACCAGGATGACGTCGGCCTCATCGAGTTCCTTGATGGTCTGCCCGTCGTCGTGGGACAGGGCGAAATTGACCGCTTCGATGCGGTTGAAATACGAATTGTTGTTGCGCACGCTGTGCGATCGTCCCACGGTATGGGAAGACTTCACGCCCAGTTCGGCCTCCATCGGCGCGATGAACACCTGAAAACAGTCGATATAGAAGCCGTTCGCCGCCAGAATGATGCCGCTCAGGTTCTTGTCCACCAGCGTGCTGAATACCAGCGGCCGGCTGCCGTCCTTGTCCGCAGTCCGATCGATCTGGCGGGCCGTTTCCTGCGCCTTTTCCTCCGAATCGACGAAGGGCAGCGTGATTTCGGTGAACGAGACATGCTCGAACTGGGTCAACAGGCTGTGTCCCAGCATCTCGGCGGTGATACCGGTGCGGTCCGAAATGAAGAAGGCCGTGCGATTGAGCGTCATGTTGTGGTGCACAAGAATGGTTCCGTCGGTAAAATAACACTTTTTTCACCCCTCATCGCGGGCCGCCGAATGAGCCAACAGCCTTACGTCATTGCATTCGAACAATTGCGCATGACCGACGTGGAGAGCGTCGGCGGCAAGAATGCTTCCCTCGGAGAAATGATCAGCCAGCTGGCGGGCGCCGGTGTGCGGGTCCCGGGCGGGTTTGCCACAACGGCCGAGGCCTACCGGGAGTTTCTGGCGGCCGGCGGCCTGGCCGCGAAAATCGAACAAGTCCTGGCGAAACTCGACGCCGAAAATGTCACGGCGCTGGCGCAGGCCGGCGAGCAGATTCGCCAATGGATCATGCAAGCGCCGCTGCCTTCCGCGCTCGAAGCGCAAATCGCCTCGGCCTATCGGACGTTGGTCGAGGGGCAGGGCAATGAAGCGACTTTCGCCGTGCGCTCTTCGGCGACAGCGGAAGATCTGCCCGATGCTTCCTTCGCCGGACAGCAGGAAACCTTCCTGAACATTCAGGGACTCGATAACGTCCTGCTGGCGATCCGCCACGTATTCGCCTCGCTGTACAACGATCGCGCCATTTCCTACCGGGTCCACCAGGGCTTTGCCCACTCCAATGTCGCGCTCTCGGCCGGGGTGCAGCGCATGGTCCGCAGCGACAAGGGGGCCGCAGGCGTTCTGTTTACGCTGGACACCGAATCCGGGTTCGACAAGGTCGTGTTCATTACATCCGCCTACGGATTGGGCGAGACGGTCGTGCAGGGGCAGGTCAATCCGGACGAGTTTTATGTCTACAAGACGGCGCTCGCCGCCGGCCGTCCGGCGATCCTGCGCCGCAACCTCGGTTCCAAGGCGCTGCGCATGGTCTTCACCGACGCCCGCGCGGCGGGCCGCTCGGTGCAGACGCTGGAGGTTCCGGAAGCAGAGCAGCGGCGGTTCTCGATCACCGATGCCGAGGTCGAAGAACTCGCGCGCTACGCGATGATCATCGAGAAACATTATGGCCGTCCGATGGACGTGGAGTGGGGTCGGGACGGGGTCGACGGCAAGCTCTACATCCTGCAGGCCCGGCCGGAAACCGTGAAGGCGAGGGAAGAAACCCAGGAGCGCTTCCGCCTGAAAAAGCGCGGCGACGAGCTCGTCACCGGGCGCGCGATCGGCAACCGCATCGGCACCGGCACGGTCAGGCTGGTGAAGAATGCGTCCGAAATGAACCGGGTCAAGCCGGGCGACGTGCTCGTCACCGACATGACCGATCCCGATTGGGAACCGGTCATGAAGAAGGCCTCGGCAATCGTCACCAATCGCGGCGGTCGCACCTGCCATGCCGCCATCATCGCGCGCGAACTCGGCATCCCGGCGGTAGTCGGTTGCGGCGATGCGACCATGAAGCTGGCAGAGGGCGAGCACGTAACGGTGTCCTGCGCCGAGGGCGACACCGGCTTCGTCTATCAGGGCATCCTCGACGTCGAAGTGCTGCATATCCAGCTCGACAAGCTGCCGGACATTCCGGTCAAGATCAGCATGAACGTCGGCAACCCCGAACTGGCCTTCGATTTTCAGCGCCTGCCCAACGCCGGCATCGGCCTGGCACGGCTGGAATTCATCATCGCGCGCATGATCGGCGTGCATCCGAAGGCCGCACTCGGCTATGCCAAGCTCAAACCGGATCTCAAGGAGGCGATCGATGCGCTGTCCGCGGGGTATCCCGACCCGGTCTCGTTCTACGTCGACAAGCTCACCGAAGGCATCGCCACGCTCGGCGCCGCGTTCTTCCCGAAGCCGGTGATCGTGCGCCTGTCGGACTTCAAGTCCAATGAATACTCCAGCCTCACCGGCGGCAAGCAATACGAGCCGGAGGAAGAAAATCCGATGCTCGGATTCCGCGGCGCCTCACGCTACATTGCCGATTCCTTTCGCGAATGCTTCGAACTGGAATGCCGAGCACTGAAGAAGGTGCGCGACGAGATGGGGTTGACCAACGTCGAAATCATGGTGCCGTTCGTGCGCACCGTGAGTGAAGCCGCGCAGGTCATCGAACTGCTCAGGAACAACGGACTGGAGCGCGGCAAGAACGGCCTGC
>JANXPQ010000172.1 GCA_025357235.1 Betaproteobacteria bacterium | reverse complement strand
TCTAGCTTCACGTAAAGGGAGTCAGCTGTTGGCGACGTCAAGCGTTGGGCAGAGAGCCGCTCGATGAATGTTGGCCAGCCGATGCGATCGATCTGTCCTGAAGGACTTCCGCTATAGTTGCTCGCTGGGGGTCGCCCGTGCCGGTTACGTCGTTGCAAGTTCGCGAGTTTGTCGCGGCGCTTAAGGGCCAGTACGATCGGGACTTGGACGCGCCTCAACAACCACGACATCGGCCGGCGGCCCGCTCAAGGACGTGGTGGCCTGCAAGAGATGGCTGGTCGCCGCTCGCCGTCTTGCTCGGAAGCCGGGGCGTCATCGACGCCCTGGCGGGACGGCGGCAGGACGCGCTGAGAGCCGTTCGAGAGCTCGAGGAGCAGTCGAGGCGCGCCTTCGTCCGTGGTACGCGACCCTGCATTCGCCGCCAAGCTCTTCGACCAGGCAGCCGGATGACGAACTCGCTCCTTGTCCCGTGTCCCAGGGCCGTCGCTCCGCACGTCAATTTGCCCGCCGTGCATCTCCACGAGCCGGCGAGCCAGGGCCAACCCGATCCCCAGTCCGGGCAGCGACGATCCGCAGTCCCCCTGCGCGAACAGTTCGGAAGATGTGTGGCAACAGCTCCGCGGAGATGCCGATACCCGATCGATGACCGAGAGGCTCAACTCCATGAGCTTGCCTCCATCGGAGCCACCGACCTGCGCGGAGACGCGAATGGACCCGCCAAGCTCGGTGAACTTCGTCGCGTTGTGCAGCAGGTTGACGCTGTTACATCTCTATTTGGGAGATTCAGTGAATGTCTGACTCGACGCGAGCGACGACCCGTTGCGCGGCCTGTGGCTGGGTCGTCTACGCCGACGCCCTCCGCTGCAAGCACTGCCTGGTCGATCGCGCGACGATGATCGGCGTCGCCGACTGCACGGGCTGCGGCGACCCAGCTCCGCCAATCGGTTTGGGGTGTCCCCGGTGCGGAACCACTCGACAGCCCACGGGCGTCGCCGCCGCGGCGACCGCCGGCCCGCGCTGCCCGTATTGCGGGGGACGAGTGCTCGCGAACGCCGTGCGGTGCAAGCATTGCGCTCGAGAGCTCGTGCCCCCCGAGCCGTGACCGCTCAAGGATGGCACCAACCGCTCAGCTGCGGACAGCGGTGACTCAAGTCGCCGGTAGCTCGCTATGACCTCGGAGGCCGCCCGCACCGCGCGATTGTCCCGGTTGATCAATGCCTCCAAGCCTCGGTCGGTTACCGGATTGGTACACTGCGCCGCGAGCGGTAGCCGCCGCGGCGCAGGGCAAGCTCGTGGCCGCCGTCTAAGGAACCTGGATCGGAACCACCGGCAGTTCCAGATGCGACGGATGCTCCTCGTCGTGAAGGATGGTCTGGTGCGCGTTCGTCATCCGGGTGCTCGATCCGACGTCGTCCGTGGTGTTCTGGTTGCGCACGTAATGCGGGAAGTTGGACGAGGACACCTCGAGGCGGATCCGGTGCCCGGCCTTGAAGACCGTCGACGTGTTCCCGATCTCGAACTCGTACTCGTACGCCTTCCCCGGATGGATAAACGAGGGCGGCAGCTTCGAGCCCCGGCGGTAGCGCGCGCGAACCAGGCGGTCGAGGATGTTCTGTGCGTAGCCGTCGGGATGGACGTCGACCAGCTTGGCGGTGAAGTCCGTATCAGGCGCCGACGAGATCGCCCACAGCTTCATGTTGACCTGCCCGATGACGGCGAGGTTCTCCCGTAGAGGAGCGGTGCTGTAGACGAGCACGTCCTGGCGTTTCTCGATCTCTGCCTGGTCGAACGCGCCCGAGGGCAACAGGTCATTGATGCAGCACATGTCGCCGCCGCGTGTGGGCACCGGGTTGTGCGGGTCGTAGACGAACCGGTCCGCGCGCGCGCGGGCATGCTCGTCGCCTTGCGCTCCGTCCTCGCTCTCGCCTTCCCCGTCCTCGCCGTCGCCCCCGCTGCGGACGAGCACGCCGTCACCCGCCGAGCCGTTGGCGTGCCCGCCGCTCCCCAGCAGTAGCTTCGTCGTGCGCGTGCCCGCTAGCGGGAAGGTCTCCGAGTTGATCCAGAAGCCGCTTCCCTGCGTGCCGCTATCCGGCGGCAACATCACGAAGAGCCTGGCAGCGGGCTCCTTGTCGATTCCGTTCTCGATCCCTTTCAGCCAGCGGTCGAAGAACCGCACGTAGAGCGCGTTCAGGTCGTACTGATTCTGCGGCCCGAAGTCGATGTCGCCGGCCTTGGTGCCCGCCGGGCAAGCGTGGCACGACGACCACATCAAGAGCTTCGAACCGTTGCGGGCATCGGCCGTCCCTCCTTCGGAACGCATGAGCTGGAAGTTACGGACCGTGCCGACCTGGAAGATGTCGTACCACCACCCGATGTTCAGCGTTGGGACCTTGACGTCCTGATAGCGGGACTCGATGTCCATCTTGGCCCAGAATGCGTCGTAGTTGGGGTGGGCTACCCAGTCGTAGTAGTAGGGTGCCAGAGGTTCTGGATTGCCCTCGCGGAAGACGTTGAACGAGCTGAGCGGCAGCTCCCACACCCATTTGGTGAGGATGTCGCGGCGGCCGGCGTTCGACCACTCGATGGTCTTCGCCTGTACCTCGGCCGGGGAGTAGCCCCGCGCCTCGAGGTTTCGCATGTACTGCTCGCCGGCGAACGTGAGCAGCATCCAGCTCTGGTTGAACCAGAGCGCGAAGGCTCCGTCGTCGTAGGTCCAGTGATCGTGGTAGTCCGACCCGGTGATCATGGGAGCGATGGCCTTGAGGTGCGGCGGCGTGTGGATCGCCGGCTGCCATTGCGTCAAGCCGACGTACGAGCCGCCGAACATGCCCACTTGGCCGTTCGACCAGGATTGGACGGCCGCCCACTCGACCGCGTCGTACCCATCCTTCGCCTCCTGCTGCATGGCGTTCATCACGCCGTTGGAACGATAGCGCCCGCGCACGTCCTGGCTCAACGCCGCGTAGCCGTGGTTGGCGAGGTAGATGAAGTCGGGACTTGCGCAATTGGTCCCCGGTCCCGGCGGGAAGCGGTTGTACGGCGTTCGCTGAAGGACGACGGGTAAGGGGCCGGAGTTCGACGGCAGATAGACTTCCGTCGCGAGCGTCGTACCGTCGCTCATCTTTGCCCATTCGATGTGGCAGGTGACTTCCGCGGCAGCGGAGAGCGCGGTCGCGCACGTGAGCGTGGCGAAGACTGCGAACGCCGCAGCAACGCCTCGAGGCTTGCAGATCATGAAAGGCTCCTTCTGGCGGGAGGAACGACCGCACGCAGAAGGTGCCGGCGAGATGCCGGCGCGTAGAGTGCGATTCCCGCGCCGGGGCTTCTAAGCGCTTTGGTCATCGGCAAGTCAAGGCACCCCGTGTCACGCCAGTTCCCGTGGGAGCCACTGGCTCCGACATCGCCAAGAAGCTGTTGACGGAAGGAGCGGCGAGCGAATTGGAGCGCGCAGCGAATCAGCGGAAGCGGTAAACTCAAACCATCTCCGCTCAGTGACGGTTCAGGCGCGGCTGGTAACCCGGTGCAGCTTCGGGAAAGCAGCTTCGAGTTCGTGGCCGGCATTCCAGCGTTTCGCAGCTGCATTCGGTGTTGCAACGGCTCCACGTGGACGCCCGTTCGTTCTCCTCGAGCGCAACTACTCTGCACGGCTGACCTGTCGAGTCCGTCGCCCAGGAGCGTGTCGCTTCTGCTTAGGTGGTGTTCCGCATCGCGCTCGGGTGCCCCTCTGGCTCCTGTGGGTCGACTCCTGACGATGCGGAACACTCGCGTACTGCGGGGTGCGCCGTTAACGCACTCTAGCGGTGGCCGCGCCTTACCAGCTCAGGTCCTCGTACCGAGGAGGCTCACATGGGCAAGGGCTCTAGACTAGTCCCATTCCGCGATCTCGCCCAGCCTGTTGTCGGCCAGCGCCAGCAGCTCGGCGTCTGCGGGGTCCAAGTTCAGCAGCCGCCGCCACCAGCGGCCCGGTCGCGTCGCCCAGGAGACGAGAGAGGATGGCGCCGGCGGCGAAGATGTCGCTGCGGGCATCGCCCGGCTCTCCGCGCTGCACCTCGGGAGCGACGAAGCCAGGTGTCCCGCCGCGCGAAGGAGCGCCGCGCAGGGCGACCGACAGGCCGAGGTCGAGCAGCTTGACCTGTCCGTCTGCGCCGACCATCACGTTGGCGAGCGACAGGTCTCCGTGCAGCACTCCCGCTGCGTGCGCGTGGACCAGCCCGCGGCAGATGTCGGCGGCGATGGGCAGCGCTTCCCGCGCCGGCAGCGGACCGCCCAAAAAGAGATCGCGCAGCGTCTGGCCGCGCAAAAGCTCTTCCGGTTGAAGCCCTCTCGAACGCCGCTCGAGAATCACCGAAGACCTCGGCAGGGCTCTACACGGCGCTTTTGGATCTGATCGACCGCAAGCTGCCCGACGCTCCATACGATCCGATGACTTTGCCTCTCAAGAAGCTACTGTCTGAAATGTCAGCTGACGCTCGCGGTGACGGTAAGACCATCGAGCCGACGAGAAGCACCAGCACGAAGGCGCCCCGTGTGCGCGTCGACGAGTTTAAGAACGCCAGGAAGACCGACGCGGCGACCAGGGCATGCTCCGGGGATGCCAGTGATCATTTTGCAGCTGCTAGATGGCGCCGTCGCTTTTTGCAAACGGGGGTGTTTGCGATTCCGCGACAGAGGTGTGAACTGCAATACGCCCTGCCACCGGTGGGACTTGACGCGGCCCCACTTGATCCCTGGCGTCGCGAGGGCTACGAGCGCTGTCCACCTCACGCACGAGCGCTGGAGCCTTCCATGAGAATGATCTACGGCCGTCGGATCCTGCCGAATTGGTTGTGCGTCATGTCCGCCGCCGCAGTGCTAACAGGAAGTTTCGCGGCCCAGGCGCGCGATCGGGACGCGGGCACCGGCGTCTCCTGCTCTGCTCTGACGTCGCTCACCTTCGAGGGAGACACCAGCATCACGGCCTCGACACTGGTCACATCGGGCACGCTGGTTACGCCGGCGGGTCAGACGCTGACGAACCTGCCCTCGTTCTGCCGCGCCCAGGGGGTGAGCAGGCCCAGCAACGATTCCCATATCTATTTCGAGGTCTGGCTCCCGACGAGCACCTGGAACGGGAGGTTTCTTTCGTCCGGCGAAGGCGGCTACGTAGGCGCGCTTAATTACACCCGGCTCGGGCTGGACGGAGGCCTCGACGAGTTGCTGCGCCGGGGGTACGCGACGACGTCCACCGATACCGGACACGTCTCCTCCGATACCTGGTGGGCCGTGGGCCACCCCGAGCGAATCGTCGACTACCTGTATCGTGCAAAGCACCTCGTCACCGTCGCGGCAAAGGGGCTCGTCAAGGCGTACTACGGCCGTCCACCCACGCATTCGTACTTCAACTCCTGCTCCAACGGCGGTCGCCAGGGATTGATGGAGGCCCAGCGCTTTCCGGAAGACTACGACGGAATCGTGGTCGGCGCGCCGTGGAACTTCCAGTCGCATTCGAACGCCGGGTTCGTCTGGAACGCGCAGGCTCTCTCGGCGCCGGGCGCCGCCATCCCTGCGGCCAAGCTGCCCGCGATCACAGCTGCCGTGCTGGCGCAATGCGACGGCTTTGATGGGCTCGTTGACGGTGTCGTCGCCGATCCGCGCCGATGTCCATTCATTCCGGCGACGCTCGCATGCAATGGCGCAGAGACGAACTCGTGCCTGACGCAGCCGCAGCTTATCGCGCTCGAAAAGATCTACAAGGGACCTTCGAATCCCCAGACTGGCGAGCCCATCTTCCCTGGCTTTGCGCTGGGCGGTGAGAACGGCTGGAGTGGCCTGGTTGGAAACCTCACGGCTGCGGGCCTCGGCAACGGCTACTTCGCAAACATTGTCTTCCAGAACCCTGCCTGGGATTACCGCACGTTCAACTTCGAAGGGGACATGGCCTACGCGGACATGACCTCGGGTGTCCTCGGCAACTCGACCGACCCGGACATGTCGACAGCGAAACGGCGGGGCCTCAAGATCATCCAGTACCACGGCTGGAACGATCAAACCTTGCAGCCAGCTTACAGCCCGCAGTGGTACGAGACCGTCGCGCGCACGATGGGCGGCCTGGCCGAGACGCAGGAGTTCTATCGCCTGTTCATGGTGCCTGGCATGACGCACTGCTATTTCGGCCCCGGTGCGACCAGCTTTGGCGGGGTCGGCCAGCAGCTTCCGCCCGTGCGCGACGCGGCTCACGATGTGCAGACGGCGCTGGAGCGCTGGGTCGAGCACGGGGTGGCGCCGGCTGCGCTGATCGCAACTAAGTACACTGACGACAAGGCGACGACGCGCACCGTGCGGCTTACCAGGCCGCTCTGTGTCTATCCCGCCGTCGCGCAATACTCCGGGTCTGGAGATCCGAATGCCGCCGCGAGCTTCCTCTGCCGCGGTGGTAGCGGCGCATCCCCCGATCGTGAGGGCGACTAGACTTCCCGGTCCTGTGCGCCCGCATTCATAGCCTTGAGCTCGCGATCACTTTCCTCAGGAGTCGATGACAATGAAACGCCAGATGCAATTCCGCGTGAACCATGTCCCGGCGGCGATGGCACTTGTATTCGGAGTCAGCGTCCTGTTGTCGTCGCCCGTGGCGGCGAAGGACAAAGGAAACGGAATCGAGGCGATCTCGGCGCTTGCCAGGACCGAGTTCCCCTTGGAGACCCGATGAAGACCATCCGAGCGTTCGCC
>JANXPQ010000161.1 GCA_025357235.1 Betaproteobacteria bacterium | reverse complement strand
CCCGCATCAAGCGGCACTGTGGGGCGCCATCCCAGGGAGAAAAGCCGTCCGACATCGAGCAGCTTGCGCGGCGTGCCATCGGGCTTGGACGTGTCGAATCTCAGGGTACCTTTGAATCCGACCGTTTTTGCAACGAGTTCGGCCAGTTCCTTGATGGTCAGGTCCTCGCCGCATCCGATATTGATCAATGGCGGATATTGTGTGGCCTGAGCATCGTAGGGTTCATCCTTCATGCTAATCAATGTCACACAGGCATCTGCCATGTCTTCGCTGTAGAGGAATTCCCTGCGGGGCTCGCCGGTTCCCCATACGACGACTTCGGGAACGCCGCGTTCCTTCGCCTCGTGCATCTTGCGGATCAAAGCCGGCAGCACGTGCGAGTTCTGCAGGTCGTAGTTGTCGCCAGGGCCGTAAAGATTGGTCGGCATCACGGCAAGAAAACGCGTGCCGTACTGCCGGTTATAGGACCAGCACATTTCGATGCCGGCGATTTTCGCGATTGCATAGGCGCGATTGGTCGATTCCAGTGGACCCGTCAGCAGATATTCTTCCTTGATCGGCTGCGGACAATCGCGCGGGTAAATGCAGGAAGACCCCAAAAAGAGAAGGCGCTTGACGCCGGCTCGCCATGATTCATGAATGACGCTGTTCTGGATGGCGAGATTCTGCTCTATGAATTCGGCGGGATAGGTGTCGTTCGCCAGAATTCCGCCAACCTTCGCCGCGGCCAGAAAAACGTACTCGGGACGCTCAGAGGCGAGGAAAGCCTGCACTGCCGGCTGGTTCGTCAGATCCAGTTCGGCATGGGTGCGAGTGATGATATTGGCGTGACCTGCCGATTGCAGGCGGCGCACGATTGCCGATCCGACCAACCCGCGATGACCGGCGACGTAGATTTTTGAGTCTCGTTTCACTTTGCGATTGGGCGATTCTTCGATTTGGCGATTAGGGAAATGAGTTGGTCGGTCCAACAATTGTCCATTCAGCCCGCGACAACCTTCTTGTGCAGCCCGGCGAGCAGCCGCGAGACCTTTTCCGCCTGATTCAATAGCGCATCAGAATCACAAGCGTACCCCAGATCCTTCGCTATCAGAATCTGCGTTTCCAATTCACTGAGGGAACCCTTGGCAACGTTAAGGAATTGGGCAAATTCCTTGGCTCCGGTGCGAGCCGCGCCCTCGGCCAGGTTACTCGGTATTGATACGGCCGCCCGTCGCATCTGCGCCGTAAGACCGAAAGCCTCAGCAGAGGGAAACTTTGCGGTAAATTCGTACACCTGTTTCACCAGAGCCATCGCTTCTTTCCAGGCATCCAGCCTGTAGTGCGGCCGTATCGACTTGGTGCCTGATTCCACACAATCGCCTAATCGTCTAATCGCTCAATTGCCCAATCACCTTCGGTCGTCTTCGCGCCGTGCACAACCTTGCCCGCCATATGCCCGTGACGCGCGAATCAAATTGTCACGATGACCGTCGCTCCATATCGCGAGAGCACGCGATCGTCCGTCAGAAGAACAAGAGACTCAACCATACTCTGCGCAACCAGCATTCGATCAAACGGATCTCGATGATGATCCGGCAATCGCATCACTGCTGACGCATGCCGGCCCGATATCGGCAGTTCCTCGAATCCGCCCGACCGAAGTGCGACCAGCATTTCGCTCGGGTCGGCCTCGATCTTTCCGAGAGCCGCCTTGATGGAAACTTCCCAGATGCTTGCCGCGCTGAAATAGACTTGATTCGACGTGTCAGCCAAAAATGCCCGCGCGCGCTTCGGAAGCCCGACACCGCCGGCCAACCACCAGAGCAACAGGTGGGTGTCCGCGAGCAGCCTCATCGGCTCGCTTCGCGACCTGAAAAGAGCGCTATTACTTTCTCTGGCAGCGGTGCGTTAAAGTCCGGGCCGATACGTATCCGCCCTTTGAGCGAGCCGGGTTTGCGCACAGTACCCGCCGGATCTGCCGCCACCAGCCGGGCGACCGGCTTGCCAGCCTTCGCGATTACGACTTCTTCGCCAGCTTTTACCCGCTCGATCAGCCGCGAAAGCTGTGTCTTGGCTTCGTGAATGTTTACGGTTTCCATGGTGAACCTAAGTTTAGCTAAGTTAGCTAAGGAGGGCAATGGGAAGGGCGCGTCGCGCCGTGATTGGGTGATTGGGTGATTGGGTGATTGGGTGATTGGGTGATTGGGTGATTGGGTGATTGGGTGATTGGGTGATTGGGAATACCGTAATCACTCAACCATCGGTCTTCAAGCTTTTTTGCAGCCCCGCGATCAGTCGTGAAACATCTTCCAAATTTCCAAATATGGCGTTTTCGCGATTCAGGTAGCCCAGATCGGCGGATATCAACAATTGCGTCTCGAGCTCACTCAGCGACCCTTTGGCGACGCCTAGAAATTGCTTGAACTCCTTCGCTCCATTTCTAGCTGCGCCTTCCGCAAGATTACTGGGTATCGAAACGGCAGCCCTGCGCATCTGACTTACGAGTCCGTAGACCTCTTCTTTCGGAAACTCGCGAGTCAAAACATAAACATCTTTTACCAAGGCCATCGCCTCTTTCCATGCCTGCAGGTTGTAGTGAGGCCTCGCCATGAACTTATGTCACCTCAATCGCTGAATCATCTAATCACTTAATCACTTAAGAGGTGGTCCCAAGCATTTGGACAGATATTCCGAGTTTTTAAGTGGAGTCTCTGCCAGTGGAGGGTTATCCACGGGG
>JANXPQ010000153.1 GCA_025357235.1 Betaproteobacteria bacterium | reverse complement strand
CTTTCTTGGTCTGGGCAAGGATCACGGTCGGGCGGCCTTTATGATTTACCGCGGCGTGATAGGCGGCATAAATTTTGAGTGGGTCGTGACCGCCGCGCTTCAGGCGGTCGATGTCCTCATCCGACATGTGCGCGACGAGTTTCAGCAACTCCGGATATTTGCTGAAGAAAGCTTCGCGATTGAAGCGCCCGTCGGTCGCCGCGTACTTCTGGAATTCGCCATCGACGGTTTCATGCAGCCGCTTGAGAATGATATGGTCGCGATCGCGCGCGAACAGCGGATCCCAGTCCGAGCCCCACATGACCTTGACGACGTTCCAGCCGGCACCCGCGAACATGCCTTCGAGCTCCTGCACGATCGAGCCGTTGCCGCGCACCGGGCCATCGAGTCGCTGCAGGTTGCAGTTCACCACAAAGATGAGATTGTCGAGTCCTTCACGCGCCGCCATCGCCAGGCCAGCGATGGATTCGGGCTCGTCCATTTCGCCGTCGCCGACGAAGCACCAGACCTTGCGCGCCTTGGTTTCGAGGATATTGCGGTCCTGGAGATAGCGCATGAAGCGCGCCTGGTAGATCGACGTGATCGAGCCCAGGCCCATCGAGCCGGTGGGAAATTGCCAGAACCCGGGCATCAGCCACGGATGGCAATACGACGACAATCCCTTGCCGCCGGTTTCGCGGCGATAATTGTCGAGATTCTCTTCGTTCAACCGGCCTTCCATGTAGGCGCGGGCATAGACGCCCGGCGCGGAATGCGGCTGGAAATAGATCGCGTCGCCATCCTGGCCGGCGCGGAAGAAATGGTTGTAGCCGACCTCGAACAGATCTGCGGACGACGCGTAAGTCGCAATGTGGCCGCCGAGTTCGGAATTTGCGCGATTGGCGCGCACCACCATCGCCAGCGCGTTCCAGCGCACCAGCGCGGAAATCCTGGCTTCGATTTCCGGGTTGCCCGGAAACTGCGGCTGATCGGCAAGCGAAACCGTGTTCCCGTACGGCGTATTGAGGACCGGCGGCATCGGCACGCGCGCCATGCGCGCGTGGTCCAGCAGCTTGCGCAACAGGAACGTTGCGCGCTCCGCGCCCTCGTTCTCGACGATGGCGTCGAAAGCATCCAGCCATTCCTTGGTCTCGATGGGGTCGAGGTCTTGCGCGAGCACGCGCCAAAGGCCGGAAACGCTGATGTCGGAAAGGTCGGTCATTGCCTGGATCTCCTCGCGAGGGGGCGCCGGCTCAATCGGTCGGCTACCGTTTCATGTAAGCAGAATGCTACCCGGAATCGAAAAGCACAGGGTTTCGTTTCGCACGTCTAAAATGCTGAAGTAAGGCATAATTATTCGTGGTTTAATGGAATGACAGCATTAAATACCGCATATGCAGCTTGATTCGATAGACTGGAAGATCCTCGGCCTGCTGCAGGGCGATGCGCGCATGTCCAATGTCGAACTCGCCAAGGCCGTGGGCTTGTCACCTTCACCCTGCCTGAATCGCGTGCGTACCCTCGAGGAGGCCGGTTACATCAGCCGCTACGTCACCTTGCTCGATGCATTGCGTGTGGGCCTCAAGGTCAGCGTATTCATCCAGGTCACGCTGGAGCGCCAGATCGAATCCGCGCTGGAACGATTCGAGAACGCGATTCGTGCAAGGCCCGAAGTCATGGAATGCTATCTCATGACCGGTGACGCGGATTACCTGATCCGCGTCGTCGTGGCGGACATTCAGGAGCTGGAAGCATTCATCCTGAAGTTCCTGACGAAACTGCCCGGCGTGGGAAACATCAAGTCGAGCTTTGCGCTGAAGCAGGTTAAGAAGTTATCCGTAAATAGTATAATTCCATTCCGAGCCGCCTGTGACGCGGCGACGGAGTGGTGCGATGGTGGCGAAGAAACGGGCAGCGAAGAAACGAGTGGCGTCTTGGGTCGTGACCGATGACTTCTGGGCGAGAG
>JANXPQ010000110.1 GCA_025357235.1 Betaproteobacteria bacterium | reverse complement strand
CAATCGGCGCCGCTCTGCGAATCGCTGGCTGCTCTTCCAGCGCTTGCTCGAGCGCGCTTTCACGCGGCCGCCCACCTACGCGACGCTCGCTGGACGCCCCCCACTATCCCTCGTGGCTGCCTGAGCGAAGCGGATACCTAGATACGATTGAGGTCCAATGTCGAGACTCCACAGGTCAGTCGCTCTGCTGGCGTACCTTGCGTCGAGCGCATGCGGATGGATGGATCCGACTCAGCACCCAGGCCCCTCGACCGTCGACGCGATCGTCAGCCAGAGCTTTCCGAACTCGGTCGGTGTCGAGTTGGCGATCTACCGCGACGGACACCTCCTCTACGAGCATGGTTACGGCCTGCGCGATCGGGGACTACCTGACGTCTTCGTGCCGATCGACAACTATTGGGACCTTACGCAGCCGGACATCGTCTTCCAGCTGAGGCGCGGAGCTTTCCGGCCCGATGCCGACACCATCTTCAATCTAGCCTCGGTGAGCAAGGAGTTCACCGCCGCCGCCATTTTGCTCCTGGAGCAGGATGGAAAGCTGTCCGTCAGCGATCCCGTCTCGAAATATTTTCCGTCTGTGTCGATTGGAATGACGCTACTCAATCTATTGCAGCAGAGCAGCGGCTTGGCCGAGTACAATCAGTTCGGTGACGCACCCGATTTTTTCGACGCATACAAGGCGTTTATCGCTGCGGGACAAACGAGCCAGCAACCAACCATCGACCGACTCCTGGGCTTGCCGCTGAAATTCGCTCCTGGAAAGCAGTACGACTACAGCAACTCGAACTACTTGCTACTGGGCGCGATCGTCGCCCAGGTGAGTGGGGAGTCGCTCGGTACATTCATGGAGCAACGCATGTTTACTCCGCTCGGAATGCATCATACCCGGCAAGGGTATCCGTCGCCACCCGTCACCGACCTCGCTCTCGGCTATCGAGACGACGGCACCGGCGTCGTGCGAGCCTGGCAGTGGAACCTGGCGTGGCTCGCCGGCCCGGGCGGCATGACGTCGTCAGTCAGCGACATGGAGAAATGGGACCGGGCCGTCCGAGAGCCCGGCATCTTCACCCAGGCGACATTGACGAAGATGTTCACGCCCGGCCCGTTCCCGACACCGGTAGGTACATACGCCGATGGATGGTTCGTCGCCTCGCTCGAAGGGCGCCGCTATCTCTGGCACGATGGTGCGCTCGGCGGCTTTCAAACGATGAACGCAACCTTCCCCGACGACCGCATCGACATTATCGTGCTTACCAACAGCGGCACTGCGCTCGATCCATACTTCGCAATTCCAGGCCTCTTCGAAGCCGCGGTTGCATGGGGAGCAGCTACCATCCCGCAACCGTAGAGCGGTCTCTAGCCCAACATCCCCTTCGCTTGCACCGGCGAGCCCCTGCGCGTCCGGCTCCGAACCTCATGCCGTGTCGAAGTCCGCTGCAGGTCAACGCTCACTCTCACCTGCGCTACACCTTCCCCCTTAGAAGCGAGGGCCGTGTCGATCGCGGTTCCGAGAGCTTTCAGGTCAAACGGCCTTTGCGACATCGAGTCCGCAAGCAGGTGCTCAGCGGAATATCCCATGTGGGCAGTCAGCACGATCACAGGTATCTTCGGCTTCGAGGCCGAGCGCGATTCTCACCACAGCAGCTTGGTTCACTGTTACCGCGAGGAAGGCGCGTCGCCCCAGTATTCGTTTTAGCGCATAGCGGAGTACCGTGTGGCCATCGCTTCTTGAATTGCCGTTGGAACTACATGCCTCCACGAGCGTCTCTCCCCCCCTTCAAGCGATGCTCCCAGAACCCCGTCCGTGAGGCTCCCGACATTGCGACGCCCTGAAGTGCCACCACTGCGGTGCCGGTCGAAGCGGGCGCGCCGCCTCCGCCGGAGGGGCCGCGCTGCTCGCGCTGCATGTCGCCTCGTCCTATTTTTCGACACTTGCCCAATATCTGTTCGGGCTTTCGCCGCAACCGTACCAGAACTACAGCTTGAGCTTCAGCATCCCTGAGTTCGGTGAGGCGAACGCCCCGGCCTAACGCTGCTGACGCCTCATGTTCTTCGAGAAGATCGGAAAAAGCGCGCGCATCGTGGCGAGTACGTCGCGCGGAGTCGTCGCTTCTCGAAGTCGACTTCATGGTCGCTGCGTGGCATTCGATCGAGGGGCGCCATGGCCGCGCTCCGCGGGAGTGAAGTTGCTGCATTCCGAAGTCGCCTTGACCTGGTTGGGTGAAGCGCCGAGCCACGGCCGCGGGCGCGCGGCAGGTGTCGCCCGTAAAAGCACTGGGCCACCACGCTTCCTAGAGGGAGGCGGGCAGCGCCAAGCGCAGAATGTGAAAGCCACGGACGGTCTTCTGCGGCAGAATCGGGCGATGGAGATATCGGACGATCCATTTGCTGGAGACAGGTACACCATCCAAGGCGGCGTCGGCACGGCACTGGCCTTCTTTGGCATCTCCACGCCCAGCTACCGCGTCTTCGACGAGCAGGGCAGGCTGGTCCTGGCGGCCGAGGTCCCGGCGCTGTCAGCGAGGGAGATCGTGCTTTATGCCGACGAAAAGATGCTGGAGCCGGTCCTCGCGCTCGTGCAACGGAATCAAGGCAACTTCGGCCGGATCTTCGACGTCTTTGACGCACGCAGCGAGGTCAAGCTGGGAGCGCTGCGCGCGCGCCTATTCTGCAGTGTGACCGGCAGGCACGAGATCCTCGACGCCGACGACCGACTGGCCGGCAGCATCGCGCGAGAACCGCGGCGCGGGGTCGCAGGGATCTTTTCCGCGACGCAGATCTATCGGCTCGAACTGGGCGCCGTTCCCGCGGCGCGTTTCTTTCACGACACCGCCCGCGCATCGGCGAACTACGCCGTGGAGCTGAGCCCTTTGAGCCCGCGCGCCGATGCGCGCTTCGTTATCGCTTGCGCCTTGGTGGTGCACATCGACAAGTACCAGTGAAGTCCACGTGCGCGTCGGCCGCGGCCCGGCTGAGGCAGGATTTCATCGCTACCTCGGACGGGGCTCCGGTTCGAGCGGGGAGCCTTGGTGTTCTTGGGTTTCATCGTGCTGGTCGCTTTGGCGCATTTTTTCAGCAATCTGCCGCAAGTGCTCTTTTCTGGGCCGCCTACGTCCTGACGAGGCCTCTTGGGGCGACGCTGGGCGACACGCTGACCAAGCCACATGCAGGTGTCGTTGGAGCAGCGTCTGCCATGCGCCGCTCGTGTCCTGGAATTCGAGGATGACCGAATCCATGTTCCAGTTGTCCCCGCCGATACCGGTCTGCCTCGGAGTAGATCAATCTGCGCTTCATCGGGAAAGAAATCGTCGCAGTCCGGCCAACAAAAGACCCGACCCTGTGTGTGGGCCGGGCGCTCTTGTCTTTCAGACTTGCGTCTCAGTCGTCCTGATCTTCGTCATCGCCCTGATCGTGGTGATGATCGTCATCCTTCGCGCCATCCTCGCACAGCTCTTTGGAGGTCCGGTTGTTGGGGTCGCTGGGCAGAACGCTGCTCGCGGCGGCTTGCGCAATCAGGCGATCTGCATCCGGCTGAAGAAGGAAGCCTTTGCGCGCTTGATGCGTGGCGGCGTTCCGCACCGCGCAGTTGTAGCCCTCCTGACTTCCGTAACGCTCCTCGACCGAGCGTCGCGGATCGCCACTCGTCATGCGCGCGGCCTTGGTCATGGCAAACGGAATGTAACCCGCGGCGAGGTTGCCTTCGTTGCCCTTCAGGGGCCCCGTCGCAACCGGATTCCAACTCGTGTAGGTCCCGAGGGGCGCCTGCAGGAGCACCGATCTCACTCCGGCGATCTCGTTGCCATCCTCGTCCAACCTGGGCGCTGGCGTCGAGATGATCTGCTTGATCGGCGGCACCACCTTCGTCTCTACACCCGACTGGTCATTGTAGCGGAAGCCGGGGCCGTAGTCATAGTCCATGAGCACATTCATGACGTTGTCGGGCGTCGGCGCGCCTGGAATCTCCGGCCACCCTAGCGCCTTGGCGTTCGACGGCACGAGGGTCCCGTTGTTTACGCTCGGGTACTGGCTGGCCGGCGGCCTCTTGCCCTTCGTCACCCAATCAATCAAGTGGACGAACAGCGCGCGACGCGTTTCGGTTTGCGGGTTTGGATTCGCGGCCAGTGACAGCCCGGGAAGCGCGGGCTGCGTGACCGAAAAGCCGCCCCCGCCGCCGCCGTGCGCCGTGCTGGCGTTGTAGTACCGGCGGACATTGCCCGGCAGCCGGATATCTGCGTGGCCCTTGGTGCCTGCGATGCCGACGCCGCCGCGGCCATACCAGACTTCCGCTCCGCCAAAGTCGTCGAAGACCTTCGGACAGGTCCTGGACGCTCGACAGCGCTCGAGAATGCCGGTTACGCCACGCCCGCGGGCGGTGTCGTTGTAATCACCCCACCACAGCGGCCCTTCGGCGCCGGGCTCGAAAATGTTGGCGATGTTGCCGGGCTGAGCGAAACGTACGTTGAACTGGCCCATTGCACCGGCAATGATAGGGTGGGCGCCGTTCCAGACGATCCTGCCATCCTCGTCCTCGTTGAAGCCGAGCAGGAGGAAAGTCTTCAGGAACCGGCCGGACTGGGAGATCCCCAAGCCGATCGCCCGATCGATCTTGCCAGCGATGGGGTTGCCATCGGCGGCGCTGGCGTGCCGGAAGAACGAATTGACGTCCCGCATCGCCGCCATGCCGACTCCGAGCACCTGCGGATCCTTCGCGGTATAGACCAACTCGTAGATCAGATTTGGATCGAAACCGTTCCGCAGACAGATCTGCGCCAGGCTTTCTGTCCCCGGGAAGTCGTTGACGGCGCAATTCGCGAAGGCCCAGTCGCTGTTGGCAATTTCCTTCACGCCGGTGCGAACGCCCACGTTGCTCTCATGCTCGATGGAGATCAGCTTCGCCATTGTCGTATCGGTGCTGGCCGGTGTGCGGCCGCGCCCGGGCAGAGACTGCGTCTTGACGTTGCCCGGCACGGTGACGAAGCGGGCGAAAGTCGGTCCGGTCACTCCCTTGGCCACAGGCACGTCGATCGTTTCCAGCGGCAGCGCCGGATTGAACACCAGATCGCCCTGCCAGCCGCTCCACAGGTAGACAATTCCCGTGTTGAAGAGAAAGCCGTCCCCGGCAGGGTTGGCCGCCGTCACACCCACGTTGAGAAAACCAGGGAGGATCTTATTTCCGCGGTTGTTCACCTCGTACTCCAAGACGCCGCTAGCCTTGCTCATGTCGACCGGCTTGAGCATCGTAAAGGTCGTGGTGTACGTGACCTTGCCGTTGGTGAGGGGCGCCAGGTTGATGTCTGTGATAACGGCGTTCAGCGGATCCGCAGGATCCAACTCTCCTGAGGCTGTTCCCCTGAGCTGCTCGTAAGCCCCGACAGCGCCGAACACCCGGCCGTGGTACGCGGGCGTCGTGCTGCTGATCGTGATCTTGGTGACTTTCGCCTCCGAAACGGGGGCTATGAGCAACGCTGCCAGTGCTGCAACCACAAGACCTCTTCGACTCGCAAGCATCAACATGACGTCCTCCTCAAGATTTGTTGCACTCAGTCGTGGCCAACACGATCTTTGCCGGCGAACGGGGCACTGTTCAAAGGTTGGGAGGTTGGGCCTACCCTCAGTGGAAGCGGGTATCAAGGCAGGTCGAGTCACCACCCCGGCCTGCCGGTAGCTGACCAACCATTAGTCGCGTGAATCCGGAATGGTGGGCCTCGCGTTGCTACGTGTTGCGTATCCAGATTGTAATTTGGTACCGCGGCCAACGTCGCGGTGCGCGTAGCGTTCCATAGCACCCGCCCGCCCGGAGGGCCTCTTGGAATTGCGCACTCGCCCTGCCTAGCCGACACGCGTGCCAACTCTGGTGCGCCGCGAAGGGATTTTCTATACCGCAAATCGAAAGGCCTGGAAGGACCAGTGCAGTAGTCTCAGTCGTCCTGCGCTAAGAACAGATAGCGGTCCCAGTGTCGGCGACGGAGTTGCGAGCGGCCGGCTCCATCGCTGCAATCTCGGCAATCTCGGCAATCTCGGACCAGCTCCGAGGAGGCAGAGCGCGCGTCAAGGCTAGTAGCGTCTGCTGAGCGTGTTCCGAGCACAGCTCTGCTCGACAGATTCCATGAGACGCACTCCCAAGTGCGTGTCCTTTTACGCCGCTCGGTTCGGGTACGCAATAAGGGCCGCACGTATCCTCATGGCTTGAGGCGCTGCCGCTTGGCCTGGTACCCACGGATCGGCGGCGTCACCACGGCGCAGATCGCGGGGATGCTGCAAGATCAGCCGGCGCACTGTCGAGACCCACCGGGCGCGCATCCTGCACAAGCTGGACGCGCACTCCGCCGTCGACCTAGTGCGCATGGCCGCCGGTCTGGGGATGTTGCCTGCGGATCCCGAAACTTTGACATGCGCGTCACGGATAGGCGCCGCGGTTCGATCGCAGGGCGGCGAGCTGGAGCGGCGGGGCATCCGAAGCGGACGGCAGGGGGTTCGCACCCCAAAAACAAGCAGCGCGGGTTGTGCTCGTCGCACACCTTTCTAGCTCGCTCAAGCTGAGTAGTCCGGCCGACGCCCGGGCTCAGCGCCGTGCAGCGCTGCGGCTCCGGCGATATCGACCGGGCGTCTCTCTTGGACACACACTCGGGAGACAAGATGAAAAACCTCGCTGCAGCGACCTTGATCCTGCTCTGCTCGGCCGCGGCGGTGGCGCAGAGCTACACCGTCAACCGGTACGACGCCGACGCTCCGGGCGCCGCGATCAACACCGACCAGCAGCTGGTCGCGCCCATCGGCCTCGCGCGCGGGATCGCCGGGCCCTGGTGGGTGTCCGACTCAGGCACGGCGGTCTCGACGCTCTACGGCGGCAACGGCGGCAAGCGGGGCCTCGTCGTCAACCTGCCTTCAGCGCCAGGCAGCTCGTCGCCTCCGCGGGCGACCGGCCTCGTCTTCAACTTCAGCGCCACCGACAACGAATTCGGCGGCAGCGCTGGAAGCCCCTCGTTCCTCTTCGCAACGCTGGAAGGCACGATCCTCGGCTGGCCGGGCGCGGACTTCTTCAATGCCGCGGTGCTCGTCGATCGGCACGGCAGCGCGTCGTACACCGGGATGACCATCGCCGAGGTGGGCTCTGCCCACGTGCTCTATCTCGCCGATGCAGTGCACGAGCACATCGAAGCCTGGGACTCCGGGTTGAGTCGCATACCGCTCGACGACGACGCCTTCAAGGACGACCACCTCCCCGACGGCCTACGCCCCTTCAACCTGCAGGCGGTCGGTGCGGACGTGGTCGTCACGTTTGCGCCGCGCGGCCGCGATAGGGACGAGTCGAACCGCGGTTGTGTGGCAATCTTCGACGCCCGCGGCCGCTTCCTCTCCCGTCTGGAGCGGGGACCCTGGCTCGACGCGCCTTGGGGAGTCGCGCTGGCGCCGCACGATTTCGGCGAGCTGAGCCACCGCCTTCTGATCGCCAATCACGGCAACGCACTTTCCTTCGGCGACGGCGGAATCGCGGATTTCACCGTCGGCCCCAATAGCGGGCCTTACAACGCCTGCTATTTCACCGCGGCCCCGCAGGGCGGCCAGCACGGATCGCTCGGCAGCCTGGTTCCGGTGCCGCCGGAACAGACCCACGATGAGCCACAATCTGCCGGGAGGTCGCATGGAGCTGACACGGTAAGAATTCCTCCTGCTCGTCACCGGTGCCGCCGCTGCGCTTCGCTGCGGCGGCAGTACCGCACCGTAGAACTGCCTGGCGAACGGCACGACCGTGCAATTCAACGAGAGCCACGGCCATATCCTGACAGTCACGAAGGAGGACGTCGCTGCGGGCGTGGCCAAGACGTACGACATCCGCGGCACCTCCGATCATTCGCACCTGATCACGCTGACCGGAGATGACCTGGCAAAGCTGCGTATGAACGGCACTGCGATCGAGACCAGCACGCGCGACGGCCCCGTCCCCCATACGCATACGGCGACGGTAGGCTGCGCGACGTCGTGACATTTCTGGAGGCGAGCCATGCAGACTTGCTCAAACTGCATTGCGGTTTCCAAGGCTCTGGTATCTGACCGCTTTGGGTTGCCTGACCTCAATCGCGGCATCCAGCAGCTTCTCTTGTCGCGCAGCGCGCCTCACCTTGCTGGAGAAGGATGCCCTTCCAGAGGTTTCCACTCGAGAGCTCTGGCGCTCCGGCAGCAACTCGAGAATAAGAGGATTCGCAGGGCAGGACCTATTGTTCCCCCAAACCTCATTGACATGGCCCTCGGCCTTTCGAGATGACTCGCCGTTCTAATCCCCTTCGTCTCTCGCGCTCGATGTTGGCCGGGGAGCGAAGAAGCCCACGTCGAGAGTGTCCCCCTCCGCTTCCGCCCCAGCGCGGCCCAGGTGCAGGAAGTCAGGCGTGCCGGTCGGGTCGCTGTGGGTAGCATACTGCGGCTGGAGCACCGTGGTCAGGAAGTCGGGGTTCGAGGGATCGCGAGTCTTGTTGTAGAAATCCGCCAGGCTGTCGAAGACTCCGGACTGAAGAATGTACTGGTTGATATCGTTGTGCGCCGTATAGGTGGCGGCCGAGGTTCCTCCCTGCCCGACGTTCGTGATCAGCGTCGATCCAACGGCCTTGATCCCGAGCCTGTGCAGGATGCCGACCATGCTCTGCAGCGAAGCGATGCTCTGGCTGGATGGAATGTGGTCGCCGAAATCGTTGGTGCCGGCGTAGAAGAGCACGTCGGTCACACCGCTGACACCGAGGATGTCACGCGAGAAGCGCTCCGGCAGGACCTGGAGCAGCGGTCGGATCTGGCCCGGTTGCGTGGGCGCCGCGGCCGTATCGCCGCCAATCCCTTCGTTGACGACCGAGACGTGCTGCCCGTACGCCTCGTGCAGGCGGCGCGACATCCAGTTGAGGAACCGGTCGTTGTTGCCCGGCGTCGTGATCGAACCGTCCACCGACGAACTGCCGGCGCCCACCAGGACGCGAGTGTCCGACGGCGCCATCACGTCCACCGCGTCCACGAAGAACCACGACGAGGTCTCATAGGGGAAGAACTTGTCGGCGTCGTCGCCGCTGTGGTCGCCGCTGTTCGGCGCGCCGAGGAACGACTCCTGGAGAGCCGTGCTGTGAAACGTCATCGGGCCGCTCGAGCCGGGGATGTACATCGAGATGGCCAGGTTGCGGCCCTCCAGCGCCGGGCTGATGTCCTCTTCGTCGTCACCCCCGCGCGCCCAGTCGGCGTGAAGGGCATCGCTGAACCGCTCTTCGCCGGCAGCCAGCGTGACCGAGGCGGTGCCGCCGAAGGCGACCTGGCGGTTGGTCCCTGCCACGGTGGCGCCCGAGAAGGATTGGAGCCCGACAGTGACTCGCCCGAAGGTGATCGGGCCGGTGCCCCAGGTGTTGGAGAGGCGCACGCGCAGCGTGCTGCCCCAGATGTCCGGCTTCACGATCATGCGCAGGGTCTGGTTGACCGCCTGCGGCCCGCCGGTCGCAGGCGGAAAGGCGAAGTTCACCAGCGCCGCAGTCTGCGTGGCGCCGACGCCCTTGAAGACGTTCTGCGGAGCGGTGGTCCAGGTGGCCACCCACTTGCGGTCGTCGCGGTCGCGCGCGACGGCGCGTCCGGCGAGAGTGCACAAGGCGAGAATGGAAGAGGCGAACAGAATTCTCCTGAGCATTGGTTCCCCTTCTTGACGTCGCATTTTCGTTTCCTCATGAAGCCAGACTAATCTTCGTCCTGCTCGCAGCTGCTGTTGGTGTCGCGGTCGCCGCCCGCCCAGCGCGGGTCTTTCGGGTCGTAGACCAGCGGCCGCAGGTAATCATCCGGGTCGACCATCCAGCGGACCTCGGGCCGATAACTCGCGTTCATGACTTTGAGCTCCTGCTCAAAGCCAACCTTCCATCGCAATGATGAACTCTCGAGCGCAACCGCGGTCATATGGCCGGGGATGAAGATCTTGGGCTGGATATGCTGCGTATACAGGACGATGTCCCGCTCACCATTGGTCAGGTAACCAAGGCTCACCACCGAGCCTAGTTCGACGTCGGTCTTGGGCAGGTGATCCATGATGCCGAAGAGCGCGGGGCCGAACGCGCTCTCCTTCAACGGACCGGTGGTGTTGTGCCAGACGAAGGTAAAGCGGTTACCGCCGGGAACGACGAACTGGAAAAACAGGCTGATGATGCCAGCCGGGCCGCCGAACCCGGTGGTGCGGTAATCGGTCTGCGGATTGGCGAACAGCGGCGTTCCCGCGGGAAACATTTGCCCGTCGCGCGCGTCCTGATCGTTTACGACGGTGACCAGCGGTACGGTGGGGTCGTGAGCCACTCGGCCCGAGTGAACGTGCTTGAAAGCGGTGACGCAGGCGGCGCCTTGCAGGATGTCGAGCTTGTTCACCTCGGCGCCTGGATTGGAGCCGCGTGAGACCGCGCCGATGCAGTTGAGCGTGGTGCCGGCGCCAAAGATCCGGGCGGCATCGAGCTGCAGCACGTCGCAGGTCTCGGGCGTCGCGACCACGGGGATCTTGAGCGAGCCCGCGATGAAGGCAGCGTTGTCCGCATGGTCGCCGTGGCCATGCCCGAGGAGAATGACCTCGGGGTGCAGGTTGACGAGATCCTGGATGACGAAGGGAGTGCGACCGGCGGTCTGCTCGAGCCGCGTGACGAACGAGTCGAGCAGGAACACGCGACCTTTCACTGAGACCGCATAGGTCGTGTTGGTGGCCCAGGAGAAGATCACGCGATCCCTGCGCAACTCGCCTGTAAACGGATTCACGTTCTCGGCCCCGAAGAACTTCGCGCGCGCCGCGGCGGTGTCCGGATTGCCGCCGCCGCCATCCAGATCTTTCGCCACCGCGGCGGTAGCAGAGACCGAGAGTGCGGCCACCAGTGCCATCAGAATTCTCATTGGAGGATCCTCCGTGATGTCATGGGTTCAGGACATTGCTTGCGGCCGCGCGCGCGATGAGCACAGTCATGCCTCGATGTCCTGACGTGTGTGGCGCGCTCTACGCCGCGGCCGGCGCGCGATCAAGCCGCAGCGAGCCAAGCGCGCGCGGCGAGCACAGGAAAGCGCAGCGATTCCAATGCCGGCACTTCCCGGTGTTGCCGATTGTTTCACGAGACAAGTCAGCCCGCAGTCCGATGGCGATGCAGCGCGGAGCAGCCGTGGTGCTTACCGCGCGGAGCACCCTGGAATCGCACCTCGCTCTTCTCTGTCGCGCTGGAGCTGCGCGTAGGCCTTCACCTTAGCCCGCTGGGCATCGAGGCTCACGCCACGGTCGGCCTGCTTTGTCGGTCGAAACCCTCAGGTATGCAATCGTTCTCGTTGGCATGAGAGCGACGTTCGCTCTGTGGGTTGGAGAGTCAAGGCGGACTGCGACCAATGGCCGTTGAGGCGAGCGATGCTGCCCGTAAGGCATCCTGCGCCGCGAACCGGCGGTTGAGGCGCTCGATCAGCACCAGTGCCTGCGGCGAAGGTGACTGCGGCCCGCGGATGGCTCGAATCCTCTTCACACACGCCGTGCATTCGACCAAATCTCCACGCAGCAGCGCTTCCCAGAGCGCCTTCTGCAGGGCCGCGACAGGCCCGGACTGAGCGGTCCGGTGCTCCTCGAGGCGTTTCGCGGCAACGGCGGCCAGGCCCGGCTTCATGCGCTCACTCTAACAATTCAGCACAGATTTTCTAATCCTGCACCGTCCGGTACCGCCCAGGTACCTGTTCGGTTTCCGATCTGGTTCCTTTTGGTGCGTTTATGCAGGGGTTGCGACGAGTCGCGCCGACCACAATCTTGTCGGATTTCCCCGTGCTCCAAAGCGGTTAGGGCGCTTCCGGACGTCAGTCGTACGCGTGGATTCCGGCCTGTGAATTGACGAACAGACGCTGGCTCCGCGATTGTGGGCACAACGACCGTTCCACCGCCTTGGTGCGCGGGGCAAGAGCCACGCATGTCGAGAAACAGGAGTGATGTGATGACCGACCTTCACACCATCGCCGCCGGGATGATTGTCACTCTTTTCAGTTTTCCGTCTCTCGCGGATCGCTATCAAGTTCCTCCCATGGGCGGACTCTCTGACGAAGCGGATCTCATCTCGATCAGCTACAGCTGTCAGTATGAAAATAGAGGTGTGGCGGTTCGCGGACTATCGAAATCATTGCGCTGTCATTTCAACGCCGTGAGCCTGGACTGGGCAGACCCCAAAGAGATCGATCGCGACGTCGAGGATAAAGCGAAGGAGCTGGATGACGCTTTTCGCAAGGCGACTCCTGACGAAATCGACGGGGCACTTCGCAAATTGAAGGACCAATGCGAGGAGGTCCGCACAAGCAGATTGCTAGAAGCGGAACGGACGCGCCTCTCAAGGAATTCGCGGTACGCAGCGATACAACCGGCTGCGGACTCGGAAGCGATCGCATTCGAAAGCCTGTGCGCTTGCACAACGGGGGTCTGCATCAACGAAGCAATCAAGAAAAACGAGGTTCAGCGACTTCGGTCACTCGGATCGACCTGCTCCGTGCATGCGATCGCTTGGAGCACTGTCTTTCAAGCAGCGGGTGGCAAGTGGGTCAGCAACGAATCAGACCCGAGCCAGTGCTACCAGTCCGAAACGTTGACTTTGTACCAGGTCGACGATGGCGACAAGACCCTGTTCTTCCCCGAAATCTGGCGCGGCTCGGGACACTGGAACCTAAAGGTCACGAGAATCGCGAAGCCGGGCGTTGATGCCACCAAGTGCCGTTGGGATCATAAAGTCAAGAAGGGCGATCACTCGTACACCTGGAAGCCATCTCGAATCTCCTCTAGAACGCATCTCATAACCGCGTCGAGGGGATCGACGGCAGATCCAGTTTGTGATCTACCGTTGCGATGGACCTCACGGACGAGCAGTGGGAAGTTGTTCGGCCGTTCTTGCCCGGACCAGAGAAGTTGCGGACGGGCTCC
>JANXPQ010000076.1 GCA_025357235.1 Betaproteobacteria bacterium | reverse complement strand
CGAAGGTGCAGAGCGAAGCCAGGCGATGTTGCTGCCGGCGTGTATCGAGGACTACGTAGGACCTGATAACCCCGTGCGTGTTGTAGAGGCCTTCGTCGAGCAACTGGATCTGCGGGCGATGGGCTTCGAGGGCAGTGACCCACAGGCGACCGGGCGGCCGGCATACCACCCCTCGGTGCTGCTCAAGATCTATATCTACGGTTATCTGAACCGGATCCAGTCGAGCCGGCGCCTCGAGCACGAGACGCAACGAAACATCGAGCTGATGTGGCTGACCGGTCGGCTGATGCCGGACTTCAAGACGATCGCCAACTTCCGCAAGGATAACGGCCGGGCGATCCGACAGGTCTGCCGCCAGTTCATCATGCTGTGCCGGCAGCTCAACTTGTTCACGCAGACGCTGGTCGCGATCGATGGGAGCAAGTTCAAGGCGGTCAACAACCGCGACAAGAACTTCACCAGCGCGAAGATGAAGCGGCGGATGGCGGCGATCAACGAGAGCATCGAGCGTTATCTGACGGCAATGGACACGGCGGATCGGGCGGAGCCGGCGATGGCGGCGCTGAAGAAGGGCCGACTACAGGACAAGATCGGTGCGCTTAAGGCTCAGATGCAAGCGCTCCAGGCGATCGACGCGCAGATGAACGCCTCACCGGATAAGCAGGTGTCACTGACCGATCCGGACGCCCGCTCGATGAAGAACCGCGAGGGTGGCATCGTCGGCTACAACGTGCAGACGGCGGTGGATGCCGAGCATCACCTGATCGTCGCGCACGAGGTCGTGACCGACGGCGTGGATCGCGACCAGCTCGCCCCCATGGCAAAGCAAGCGCGGCAAGCGATCGGCGCAGAGGAGCTGACCGTCGTTGCCGACCGCGGCTACTTCAAGGGCGAGCAGATCCTCGAATGTACGAACGCCGGCATCACCCCGCTGGTGCCCAAGACGCTGACCTCCAACAGCCGTGCGCAAGGACGCTTCGACAAGCAGGACTTCATCTACGTGGCGGCCGATGACGAGTATCGCTGCCCGGCCGGGGAGCGGGCGATCCGGCGCTTTACGACCGTTGAGAACGGCTTGACGATCCACAAGTACTGGAGCTCCGCCTGTCCGCGCTGTCCGATCAGAGCGCAGTGCACCACCGGTGACTATCGGCGTATCGCCCGCTGGGAGCATGAGGCGGTCATGGAGGCCATGCAAGATCGACTCGATCGCCTACCCGATATCATGCGGGTGCGGCGACAAACGGCGGAGCACCCGTTCGGCACACTCAAGCTGTGGATGGGGGCCAGCCACTTCCTCACTCGAACGCTCAAGCACGTGCGCACCGAGATGAGCCTGCATGTACTTGCCTACAACCTGAAGCGAGTGATGCGAATCCTGGGTATCGGCAAAATGTTGAGAGTGCTGGCGACGTAGACCCTTTACCGTCGCTTTCACGCTCCCACAGGGGCCCTCTCGGAGACGTGCCCAATGCCCCGGACGGGCCCCGAGCGACACGCGCACGAGCGATCGTCCGGCCGATCATCCAAACTCGCCCATCGCCGGACCCCGCGCCGCGTTTTTACACGGCCTCGGCCGCAAGCGGCGAGTTGGAGAAGTCCACGATCGTGGCAATTCCGCTGTCGCGCGAACTGCTCATGCAGCCGGCTACGAAGCGAGAGGCGTGGCCGCACCTGGTGTGTTGGGGGGGAGTACTATGCGACTTACGGCGGCGTGCAAGCCGGCCGCAGATTTTCCTGGGAGACTTATCATGACGCTTTGCCCGGTCGCGCTGGCGGTGGGCTGCATCAAGTGCCCCGTATTCAAGATTTGCCCCGTCAAGGGGATCATCGGCGACTACAAAAAGGACGCACCGCCACCGGCGGACCTCAAGAAGAAGCAGTAGGTGAAGCGTCCGGGGCCCCGGCCCAGGTATTGACGGGCACTTGCCCGTTCAGCTGAAGCCAAAAAACTTCGCCCTCAACGCCGCTTCGTATTTTTTCTTCGCGGCTTTGACTTTGTTGCGGGCTTCCTCTTCCTTGAAATGGGCCTGCTCCCACCGATCGACTTGCGCCACCGTATGGTTGGCCGAAGCAAGCGCCTCTTCCTTGCGTATGACGGCGATCCATTCCTCGACTGCCGCTTTGTAGGCCCCCTGCATCTGGTCCAGCTCCGGGTATTCCTTTTTCATTCGTCACCTCGCTGCTCCCAAGGCTATAGCAACGGGATGAACTAATTGTGTCAATCGCCCGAAGGAATGCCTTTCAGGATTTCCCCGGCAACCAGGAAGTCAGCCAGGGCAGATAGGTGATGAGCAGCACGCCGACGAACAGCACGAAGAAAGCGGGGAGCACGGCCCGCACCATCTCGGGCATGGGTTTGCCGAACCGGTAGGACGCAAAAATCACGTTCATGCCCACCAGCGGCGTAAGGAAGCCGAGTTCCATGTTGGCGAGGAAGATCACGCCGAGGTGCAGCGGTTCGATGCCGAAGGCCGCACCCACCGGCACGATCAGCGGCACCATCACGATCGTCGCGGAAAAGACATCCATGACGCAGCCGATCGCGAGCAGGCACAGGTTCAGCGCCAGCAGGAAGACCCAGCGCGACTCGATGTTGGCTTTCACCCACTCCGTCACGTGGTCGGGCACCTGGGCATCGACCAGGAAATTGGTCAGCCCGAGCGCGACGCCCAGGATCAGGAGGATCCCGCCCACCAGCAACCCGCATTGGGCGAAGACGCGGGGAACGTCGCGCGTGAAATGCAGGTCACGGTGCACGATCACGGTCACGAAAAAGGTGTAAAACGCGGTGACCGCTGCCGCCTCGACCGGCGTCGCGAACCCGCCGAACAGCATGCCGATCGCAACCAGCGGTGTGGCCAGTTCCCACTTGGCATCCCAAAGCGCGGCGCGCACGGCGCGCGCATCGAACCCTTGTCCGGAATCCGCGCGCCGGCTGCGCTGCCGCACGCCCCACGCGAGCAGCAGCGCGGCCATCAGCAGCCCCGGCAGCACGGCCGCGAGAAACATCTTTTCGAGCGGCACCTTTGCCACCACCGCGAACAGGATCAGCGGCAGCGATGGCGGCAGCAGCACGCCGAGCGAACCCGCGCTCGTGATCAGGCCGATGGCGGGCCCCTCGCGGTATTGCGCGCCGACCAGCAGCGGCAACAGCAGGCCGCCGAGCGCGAGGATGGTCACACCCGATGCGCCGGTGAACGCGGTGAAGAACGCGCAGGCGAAGACGGTCACGAACGCGGGGCCGGCGCGAAAGCGGCCGAACAGCGTCTGGAACACGCGGATCAGCCGTGCCGGCGCCTGGCTTTCGGCCAGCAGATAGCCGGCGAGCGTGAACAGCGGCACGGCCGGCAGCGAGGGGTTCACCACCAGCCGATAGTGGTCGAGCGGCAACGAGGCGATGGGCAGGCCCTCGCCCCAGAACAGCACCAGCGCCGCTCCGCCGAGCAGCGCGAACACGGGACCGCCAAGCGCGGTGGCGACGACGATGACCGCCAGCAAAGGCCAGGTGAGACTTGCCGCGGGCAACGGAGCGAATCCCAGCACGAGCACCGCGCCGGCAACCGCGAGCACTGCGGCGATGCGCATCGGCCAGTGTGACGACACGTGCCACAGCAACCGCACCAGGATCAGCGCGAAACCGATCGGCAGCAGCATTTCGACCCACCAGGTCGGCAGGCCGGGAATCAGGTCAGCGCCCGCCCCCCGCTCGGACTGCACGAACTGCACGGAGGCGATGCATAGAAACGCCGTGACGGCGGCAGCGACGCTGTTGGAGAAAACATGGGCAGCCGCGCGTGCGCGCCCGGCGAGGATCAGTTGCAGCGTCGAGATCGTCAGCAGCCGGCCGTCACGCGCGGCCAGCGCAGGGCCGAGCAAGCCGACGGCGAGGACGAGATGCTGGGTGAGCGCCTGGACCCCGGGGATGCCCACACGCAACAGGGCGCGCAGCGCGATCTCCGCGATCGGCAACAGCACCATCGCGGCGAGCGCCAGCGACACGATGGCGTTTTCGATCCGATGCGGCCACGCGCGCGGCTCGCGCTCGGCGAGTGGGATGTGTGCGGCGAGCGCCTCCGGTGCGGCGCCGTCGCTCACGGCTTCTTCTTGCCGTTGCGATACTCGTCCAGCACCTTGCGGATCTCGTCCCACATTTCCGCGGGCACGATGGCGCCGCGCATGCGCGGGTAGGCTTCTTCCGCGACGGCGCGCCACTGCGCGTCCTGCTCCGCGCTCGGCACCGTGATCTTGAGCCCGCGCTTCTTCATGGCCTCGATCGAATCGAGATCCTCCCGCCGCGCGCGGGTGCGCATCTCCATTCCGGCCTTCTCGCCGGAGCGCTTCAATTCCTCCCGCGCTGCCGGACTCATCGCATCCCAGATCTTGCGCGTCATCACGGCGGCGCCGACGATGGGCACCCACTTGACGTCGAGCATGTACGGCGCGGGCCCGCTGAACTGGCCGGCCAGCGCGAAGAAGGGCGCCGCCGGCACCGCATTGATCAGGCCCGTCTGCAGGCCCGGCAGGATGTCCGCGGTTTCCAGCGGGATGGGCTGATAGCCCATCGTCTTCATCAAGGTGACCTGCTCGGTGCTGCCGGCCCAGGCAAACATCTTGAAGTGCTTGAATTCCGCCGGCGTGGCCGCGGGTTCCTTGGAGAAATAGCGCACCCAGCCGCCGTCGGCCCACAGCAGGACGACGAAGCCTTTTTCCGCCAGGCGCGCCTCGAGGGTCTGGCGCACGCGCTCGCGGACATAATCGACCTCGTCCCAATCGCGAAACAGCATCGGCATCGTCTGCAGCGCGATCGCCGACTTGTCGATTTCCGCCAATCCCACGGCAGACAGCAATGCCGCATTCAGTTGCCCGACACGCATGCGCCTCACCATGTCGGCTTCCCCACCCTGGCTGCCGTCGCCGTAGATGACGAAGGTGGACCCCTCGCCTTGCGCTGCGCGCCAGCTCTCGCCGATTTCCTGCAGGATGCGGAAATAGGACGAGCCCTTGGGGGCGAGCGTCCCGAGACGCACCTTGACCGGATCCTCTGCCCGCGCCGGCGCAAAACCGCCGGCCACGGCGGCGAGCAGCACGACCGCGGCAACCAGGCGAACGCTGTGTGACTTTTTCATGGGGCGCTGCTTCCTCGTCATTCTGCGAACAATGAATCCTCATGGGCCAGTAACCAGCGCGCCCGGTCCTGCAGTACCCGATTGGCGAGCCGGTGGCGGGGCACCGCGTCGACATCGATGGCCAGCGCCCGCGCGAGCATCGCCTCGAATTGCGCCTTGTCCTGCAGCGGCACGGCGACGCTTTCGGCAAAGCTCACAAACGGCGCAGCCTTCGTGTTGCCGCTCAATGCCACCGCGCGATCGAAGCGCGCCCGGGCCCGCGCCGCGGGATCGCCCTGGCCGCCCTGCCGCACCATTTCGAGCGCGATCATCAGTGACGGCACCGACCCCTCGTCAAACGCATCGTCGAGCGCCGCCGCGCGATCGGCCAGCGCCAGCATCTGCGGGACGTCGGCGATCGCGTCCGGATTTTCCTTGGACAAGGCGATCTCGCCCGCCCACGCCGCGGCGCTCCAGTAGAGCAGCGCGACGTCGAGCTTCGTCATGGTGGACAACGCATTCTTTGTGCCGGTGCGGATGTTCGCATGCCGTACTTCCAGGCCGCGCATGCCGTATTCCCGGGCACGGCGATACAGCTTGCGCGCGCGCTGGCCCTGCACGAGGGCCGCCTTCACGTCCTTGTCCTCGAGCCGGTCGGCATCCTGCTGGATGAACGCGTAAGTATATTGCGTAAAAGCGCGACAGGCGGCGAGCAGCAGCTTCTCGTTTTTCGGCGCGGCATCGATGAGGGTTTCAATGGTTTTGAGGCTGAAGGGAATCGCCTCGCGCACCAGTTGCGGATCATCGTCTTCAGCGAAACTCGAGTCGCCATCGGCCAGCGCATCGGCGGCGCGATTGATCGCGAACTGATTCACGCTGCAGCCGGGGGCGGCAAATGCGGCAACAATCAGCCAGGTCGCCAGGCGGCGTGCAGTCGGCAGACCAGGCAACGCGCGCGCTGCCGCAGGGCAGGGTGAGGTGGAAGGCATCGGGCCTGATTCTAGCAATGCCTTGACTCGGATTGCGTAACAATTAAATTGTCCGCCACGCGGACAACGGCGCCCGGGGCGGGCATGACGGCCTCGAAACCGCCCGGCCCGGCAGCGGTCGAGCCATGCGGCCCCCAAGGGGGTCCGGGCAATGGTGTCGGCGCCGGAACCTTGCACATCACGACCGCAGCACTTTACCGGCCGAGGCACCGACCAACTCCCCATCGGCATACGTCGTAACGCCATTTACGATCGTGTAGCGGATCCCACGCGAAGGCATGACCATGCGCTTGCCGCCGCCCGGCAGGTCGTAGCGCCGCTCTCCGCGATTGGAAGATCCCACGGTCGCCGGATCGAAGATGGCGATGTCTGCTGCCAATCCCGCTTTCAATCGCCCGCGATCCCTGATGCCGAACATGTCCGCGGGGTCCGACGTCAGTCGTCGCACCGCTTCGGGCATCGACAATTCCAACGCCCCGCGCTT
>JANXPQ010000066.1 GCA_025357235.1 Betaproteobacteria bacterium | reverse complement strand
ATCTGCGTCGAATTCGGCATCGCCTGCCCGGCCGGCAATACCAGCATCAAGGTGTTCGTCGATTGCATCAACACTTACCTGCTCGACGCGCATGCCAGGGACAGGCACACGGTGCTGATCATCGACGAGGCGCAGAATCTTTCGGCCGAGGTGCTGGAGCAGATGCGCCTGCTCACCAATCTGGAAACGAACGAGCGCAAGCTGCTGCAGATCATCCTGCTCGGCCAGCCCGAGCTGGCGACGATGCTGGATCGGCCGGAGTTGCGCCAGCTCAGCCAGCGCATCGTCGCGCGCTATCACCTGGGGCCGCTGACCAAGCCGGAAGTCGCCGCCTATGTGCGGCATCGGCTCGAGATAGCGGGCGCGCAGCGGCAGTTGTTTCCGGCCGCCTTGATGGGCCACATCTACCGCCTGAGCGGCGGCGTTCCCCGGGTCATCAACGTGCTGTCCGACCGCGCGCTGCTCGGCACCTACGTGCAAGGCAGGGAGCGGGTCGATCGCGCGACGCTCGCGAAGGCAGCACGCGAGGTATTCCACCAGGCACCGCGCCGCAGCCTGGTGCGGCCTTTGCTGATGGTCCTGATTTTTGTGATTGGCGCTGCGCTGGCGACGACGCTGAATCGGCTGGAACTTCGCGAGCCTGCAACGGCAACGGTGCCTGCACCAATCGTAAAGCCCGCTCCTCAGACACAGGCCGCGGCGCCGGTGAAGGCCGCCGAGTCGTCAGGACCGCTGCCGGACAAGCTGGAATGGCCGACGGATCAACCGCGCGCGCGCAGCGAGGACATGGCTTACGCCGCGCTGTTCCGCGCATGGGGTGCCGACTATCAAGGGGTGGACGTGTGCAAGCAGGCTGAAAGTCTTGGCCTGCGCTGTCGCACCGCCCGCGGCGGATTGGATGAACTGCGTCAGTTGAACCGGCCCGCAGTGCTCTTGGTGCGCGACGATCAGGGCCAGGCGTTCCTTGCCGTGTTGATCGCGCTCGAAGACAAGACCGCCACTTTCGCCATCGGCACCGAAACCCGGAAAGTCGCGCTTGGCGCCCTCGCGGTGCAATGGGCAGGACAGTATTCGTTGCTCTGGCGCCTGCCGCCGGATGCGCGCGAGACTATCCGCCGGGGCGAGCGGGGACCGGCCGTGCAGTGGCTGATCAACCAACTTGCGCAGGCGCAGGGGCAGGTTGCCGATTCCAGCAAGGCCGCGATTTTCGACGATGCGCTGGAGCGCCAGGTGAAACAGTTTCAACTCACCCAGGGATTGATTCCGGACGGCTTCGTCGGCCCTCAGACCGTGATGCGCCTCGCTAGCGTGGGGGATCGATCGGCGCCGGAATTGCTGCCCCGGCAAGGGGGGCGATAGGCATGTCGTATATTCTCGACGCTTTGCGAAAATCCGATCAGCAGCGCCAGCGCGGCGCGGCACCGACCCTGCTCGCGGTGCAGGACACGGCGGTAGCGCCCAAGCGGCCGGCGTATCTGGTTTACGGCGTGCTCGCGGCGGTTCTCGTCGGCGCGGGCATCGTGATTGGCTGGCTGCGCCCATGGCACTCGGAACAAGCAGCTCCTGACACGCCGAAGCCTGTCGCCGCCAAGCCGATTGAATCGTCGCCGCGCGAACCGGCGCCTGCGCCATCTGAGATGGCACCGCAGCCGAAACCGGAACCGAAATCGACACCCGAAAACGCGACGCAACCCGCGCAAGCAGCGGTCGTGCCATTAACGATTGCGCCCAAGCCAAAGCCGCTGCCGGAGTCGGAATCGAAGCCGCAAGCGAAGCCGGAACTGCCCGCATCGGAGACCGATCGTTCTCTACGCAAAGCGGATGCGGACGCGCCAGGGAAAGAGGCGGCACCGCTACCGGTGCCGCCTGCTGATACCGCTGCTACCGGTGGCGCAGGCGTACAAGCGGTGATACCGGTGGCGGAACTTCCACCCCAGGTCCGGCAGGAACTCCCGGCGATGGCGATTTCGGTTCACGCCTATTCCGACAATCCCAAGTCCCGCATGGTCGGCATCAACTACCGGATATTCCGGGAAGGTGACTATGTGGTTCCCGGTCTCCAACTGGAGCAGATCACCCCGGACGGCATGATATTCAGCTACAAGGGATACCGGTTCCGCCGCGGGGTGAATTGAACAGTGAGCGGTGCACGGACAAATAAGGACATACCCTGAGCAACCTCTACGCAGACCTTCCGATCACCCGGCCGCGCTCTCCGGTTTTTGCATCGTCTCCGCGAGGACAACCCGGTTGCGACCGCTGTCCTTGGCTCGGTAGAGCGCATGATCGGCTGACCGGAGCAACGCCTCGAAGTCGGCGCCCGCCGACGCGGTGGCAATACCGGCGCTGATCGTAATCCGGATCTCCACGTCATCGACCATGCAAGCCTGGTCCTGGATCGCCATCCGCGCCCGGTCGGCGATCGAGATTGCGACGTCCTGCCCGGCGCCCGGCATGACCATCAGGAACTCTTCGCCGCCGTAGCGGCCGAGGGTGTCGTAAGCGCGGATGCTGTTCCCGATCACCTTCGTCACCCACTTGAGCACCTGGTCTCCGGCGGGATGACCCCAGGTGTCGTTGACGCGTTTGAAGAAGTCGATGTCGAAGATCGCAACGGAGCAGGGAGAGTTCTCGCGCGTCGCCCGCGTCAGCTCGCGTTGCAGTTGCGCGACGATGGCGCGCCGGTTGCTGATGCCGGTCAGTTCGTCGCGCATCGCCTGGTACTCGATCGCTTCGTACAGCCGCGAAATTTCCAGCCACAACACGCTGATGGACAGCAGCGTGATGATCACCACCCGGGCGAAGACGACCGTGGGCGGACCGTATTCCATCATCGATTCCGGGGCGCCGGATCCGGTGCCCCGCACCAGGATTTCCACGATCGGCGTGGTAGCCACGACCAGCAGCCATCCCGCCACGGCGAGGGCGGGCACGCGATAACGGCTGTGCTGCGCGTAGCGCCACAGGTTCCACGCCGCCCGGCCGGTGATCACGCTGATCGCCACCGACGTCGTGTCAATTTGGCGGAGTTGGTTCGGTACGACGAGGCTGAAGAACGACCATCCCGCGATCGCGCCACCCATGACGGCGACGCTGAACAGGGTCTGGCTGTGGCCGCTGTCGCAAATAAGGTGCAGCGCCCGGTACATGAGCAGTACCGATGGCACGATGCAGAGCCATCCCGCGAACAGCAACGCATGCCCCGGCAGGTGCGGGTGCAGGTAGATGAGGGTGTACCCCATGCCGAGGCCGAGCATGCCCGCACCCCAGTGCCGGGCGCCGCGAGTGCCGACCTGGAGGAAGGAAAAGACTATCGACAACACGCCCAGGCCGTAGGCGATGGCGATCGTCAGCAGGACCAGCGTGGAGATATCGAGGGACATGGATGCGCGCTCCCGGGTACGGGCAGGCCTTCGTGTGCGCCCGATTCTACGTCACGCTGCCCGGCCCGGCTTCGGACGGGCAAGAGAAGAGAGGAAAGGGGAAATCGAGCAGGTCCGGGGCACCATCGGCCGCAGCCAAATGCCCGGGATCGGTTTGCCACTGTTAGAATCTTCCGGAATTTTCCACCTGACCCGTAACCTGACATGAAACTCGAATTCAAAGGTGTATTCCCCGCGCCCCCGACGCCGACGATGCAAGACGGGCGGGTCAATGAGAAGGCCTTGCGCGCGATGCTCGACGACAACATCTCGCATGGGTGCGGCGGATTCTGGATGGCGGGCAGTACCGGCGAAGGGCCGGTCCTGACGGACGAGGCACGCGACGTCGTCGCAAAAGTGTCCGCGGAAACCTGCAAGGGACGCGCGCTGGCCATCATGCAGGTGGGCTCCATGAGCACGGCGAGCGCCGTGAAGGCGGCGAAGACTTCGCGGGCAGCGGGTTGCGCGGCGGTGTGCTGCCTGCCGCCGTTGTTCTTCCGCGCCAGCGAGCGCTCGATCATCGATTACTACAAGGCTGTGGCCGATGCGGCGGGGGATCTTCCGTTTTTCGTCTATAACCTGCCGCAGCTCACGCAGATCGAGTTCTTCCCGCCGATGATGGAAAAGCTCAAGCGCGAGATCCCGACACTGAAGGGGCTGAAGCATTCGGCGCAGGATTTCACCCAGATCCGCGCGTTCGCCGACATAGGCCTGAGCTGCTTTTCCGGCAATGGCGCTTTGCCGCTGCCGGCGCTGACGATGGGCGCGGTCGGCACGATCGACGCGCCGCTCTCGCTTGCGCCGTGGCACTACTCAGCGCTGTTCGCCGCGTGGGAGGCCGGCAACATGAAGCTGGCGCAGTCGCTGCAGGACGAAGTGCGCAAGTACGTCGACCTGGTGTGGATGTTCGGTGCGCCAGCCGATGTGTGCAAGACCGTGCTCTCGGCCCGGCTCGGCGTCGATTGCGGGCACTCCATCGCGCCGGTGAACCGCCTGACCGACGAGCAGCGTCGCGAGGTGCTGCGCGCCGCCGAGGCACTGGGCGTGACCGCGCCACGAAAAAGCAGGGCGGTAGGATAGGAACGAAGTGACGAGCACCGAGCACGTGGTCAAGGTTACGATTTTCATGACGGACATTTCCGAGCGCCCGCTGATCAACCCGCTGCGTAAATCAATTCTGGCGATGCTGTTGGTTGCCGCAAGCGGCAGTGCGGGCGCGGAGTGGACGCAGGTTGGCACGAGCGACATCAGCACCGTGTACGCCGACCCCGCTACCATCAGCAAAGCCGGCAGCATCG